>NZ_CVTN01000076.1:0-110553 GCF_900004915.1 Pseudomonas sp. 31 R 17 | reverse complement strand
CCGAGTGGTGGGGCAAGAGCGTTTTGCTTACTTTTGCGCTTTTCAAAAGTGAGCCGCTGTAAAAGCGGAACCATTAGCAGCCGTGACCGCAGAACCGGATATGTACTCGGTCCAATCCAGCATCCTGGTCGGCCCAGAGGCCGCCATCGGAGGCAAGTCGAATCGTCGCACCGCCCCTCCCACATGTTGACTGCGCTCGACTCAGGCCCTAATGGCCGCTTCGACCCGCGCAATGTAGGCATCGAACCGCGCCACCAGGTCCACCTGCTCCGGAAAGCGCAGCCACTGGATCTGCAGGCCATCCATCATGGCCAGGATCTCTTCCACCAGCCCGGCAATGTCCACGTCACTGCGCACCTCCCCCGCCGCCACCAGGTCGGCAAACTGCCCCTGCAGTCGTCGCTGGATCCCCGCATAGCGCTCCTGAAACCAGCCCCACGCCGGTTGCGTATCAAGCAGACTTTCCGCATTCAAAATGGTAAATGCGCGCACCACACCAGGCGCGGTGGCATTCGAGCGGTTGATCGCACGCAGGCTGCCAAGCAACCCGCTCAACGACTTCTCGGCGCGTACTTCATCGGCAATCCGTTGGTTGACTTCGTCGCGGCGTTGCAGCACGCCCATCAACAACGAGATCTTACTGGGAAAGTGATGCAGCAGGCCCGCCACGGAAATACCGACAATCGCCGCCACCTGGGCCACGGAGGCGCCGCTGTAGCCCTCCAGGGAGAACACCTGCAAGGCCGCGTCCAGCAGCTCTTCGCGGCGTTTTTCACCCTTGGGTGCGCGGCGGGTTTTAGGGGCAGGTTCAGTCATGGGAACGTCCTTGTGGGCAGGCTTGCACCCTATCCAAATTGCCCCTGGGCCGCAAATAAAGCTCAGGCGCTTTCGCGTTCGATCAGGCGGCAGTCCAACAGGTTCAAGCGCTGTACCTCATCCACCACCGGCAGTACGCCAAGGCTTTCCAGTATCCGCGTGGCCGCCAGCACACCGATGTCCAACGCCGGCGGCTTGATGGTGCTCAGGCTCGGCAACAGCATTTCGGCAAACGGGTAATCGCCGAAACCGAGTACCGCGCAGTCCCGGGGGATGTTCAACCCGGCACGCTGCCCTGCCAGCAAGCCGCCGGCGGCCAGGTTGTCATTGGCGAAGAAGATCGCGTCGGGCGGTGTGGCATGGCTCATCAGGCTTTCCATCGCCTGCTGCCCGCCTCAAAGGGCGCGCGGTCGGCGTCGGGGGCGAAGACCCAGGGCTGCACGCCCAGTTCGGTCAGGGTCGCGGCGAACCCCTCGCCCCGCTCGCGGGCGCTCAGGTCCCCCGCGGCGCTGTTGTGCACGAAAGCAATGCGTCGGTAGCCCTTGGCGTGCAGGTACCGCGCGGCCGTCACGCCGACTTCATAGTGGGAAAAACCGATCTGCAACGGCTTGCGCTCGGGCATGTAGTCCCAGGTTTCCACCACGGGGATGTCGGCATCGGCGATCATCTTTTCGGTGCCCGCACTGTGAAAACGGCTGGTCAGCACCAACGCCGCCGGCGACCAGCCGAGAAAGGCACGCACCGCACTTTCTTCCTGCTCGGCGCTGAAATAACTGGACGCCAGCAACAGCTGGTAGCCATGCCGGCTGAGGGTATCGCTGAAACCCTGGAGGGTATTGGCGAAGATCGGCCCCGAGATATTCGGGATCACCATCGCCACGATGCGGCCCCGTGCGGAGGCCAGGCCACCGGCCACCAGATTCGGCACATAGCCCAGTGCGGCGACAGCCTCGGCAATACGTTCGCGGCGTTCGGGCGAGACCTGCTCCGGCTGATTGAAATACCGCGACACGGTGATCGCCGACACCCCGGCGTGGCGCGCGACGGTGCTCAGGGTGACGCGGCCGGCGCCACGGCGTTTGCGCGGTTTTGCTTCAGTCACGGAGGGCATCCAGTAAAAAACCAAAAAGAATATAAAACTAATTTTTTAGTATTTGACGCTCTAAACGCGAGCCTTCAATAATGCCGATGTTAGCGCTAACAACGCGCATTGTCTGCTACTCGCTCGAGCGAATGCCCAAGACATCCACACAGGCGCTGGCGGTCGCAGAACCGCAGCGGACCAGGGCACTTTTCGAGCGGGCATCGCATGCACACTTTTCCACGGCACACCCATTTACTGCTTCTGGCTGGCCTGAGCGCCCTTCCCGTCCCCGGCGCTTTTGCAGGCGACGAACCGGAACTCACGCTCAAAGCCGTTACCGTCACCGCGACCCGGCGCGAAGCGTCGCTGCAGAAAGTCCCGGTGGCGGTCTCGGTGCTCGACGGCGAACAACTGGAACGCGACAACCGCAATGGCGTGGCGAGCATTGCGCAGCAAGTGCCGTCGCTGAATTTCCGCACCGGCGCTTCGAACAAGGACACCTCGTTGTTCGTGCGCGGCGTGGGCACCATTTCCACCTCCCCCGGCGTCGAACCGACGGTGGCCACGGTCATCGACGGCGTGGTGTACGCCCGCCCCGGCCAGGCCACCCTCGACCTGCTGGACCTGGAGCGCATCGAAGTGTTGCGCGGCCCGCAAGGCACATTGTTCGGCAAAAATGCCTCGGCCGGGGTGCTGAATATCACCAGCAAGGCGCCGACTGAGCAGACCCATGGCTTTATCGATCAGTCGTTCTACAGCGGCAACGAAAGCCGCACCCGCTTCGGTATCGGCGGCAGCCTGGTGCCGGAGGTGCTCAAGGGTTCGATCAGTACCTTGTTCGGCAGCTACGACGGCAACGTCGATAACCGCCACAACGGCCAGGAGGTCAACGGTTACAACCACAAGGGCATTCGCGGCAAACTGGAATTCACGCCCGATGACGACGTGAAGCTGACCCTGATCGGCGACTACATGCAGTCCCACGATGACGCACCCAATGGCGTGGTCAACCAGTCCCTGAGCCCGGCGTTCGGCAACGCGTTGAGCCCGGTGCGCGCATCGAGTGACAACCGCGACACCAACACCGATACCCGCAGCCATGTGCAAGACACCAACAAGGGCCTGTCGGCCCAACTGGACTGGAACCTGGGCGACTACACCCTGACGTCGATCACCGCCTGGCGCGGCTGGGACAACACCCAGTATCAGGACGGCGACCGCCTCGGCACGGTCAGCGCCGCCTTCCCCGGCACCGCCGACAAGGGCGACCTGGCGTTCGACCAATACTCCCAGGAACTGCGCCTGGCCTCCCCCAAGGGCGAGTTCCTCGAGTACGTCGGTGGCCTGTTCTACATGCATGGCAAGGACGAGGAAACCTACCGGCGCACCCTCACCACGACTACGCGCGTCGACCGTGGCATCGCCGACTACAGCACCACCAGCGACAGCTACGCGGCGTTCGGCGAGACCACCCTCAACTTCACCTCGCGCTTTCGCGGTATCGCCGGATTGCGCTATACCCATGACGACTTGAAGTACGACCACCGTCGTGTGTCCACCTCGGCCAGCACCGTCAGCGGCATTCAACCGGCCACCGCAAGTTCGGGCTCGGTGGACGAGGACGGGTGGTCCGGCCGCCTCGGTGTGCAGTACGACCTGAGCGACAGCGTCACCAGCTACCTGACTTACTCGCGTGGCTACAAAGGCCCGGCGTACAACGTGTTCTTCAACATGCAGCCGCGTGACACCGAGGCGTTAAAACCGGAAACCTCCAACACCTGGGAAGCCGGGATCAAGGCCAGCGCGTGGAACAACCGCCTGACCACCAACCTGGCGGTGTTCCACAGCGACTACGACAATTACCAGGCCAACTTTTTCGACACGGTCGCAGGCCAGGTGGTGACGCGCCTTATCAACGCCGGCAGCGTCAGCACCGAAGGGGTCGAGCTCGATTACGCGCTGCAGGCCACCCAGCAACTCAAGCTCTCCGGCGCCCTGGCCTATACCCGCGCGCGCATCGACCAATTCGCCTGCCCGCCGGGGGCAGCGGCCACCTGCAACGTGAATGGCAAACCCCTGCCGTACAGTCCGGACTGGAAAAGCTACGTGCGCGCCGATTACAGCATCCCCCTGGATAACGGCCTGGATATCGAACTGGGCACCGACTACAGCTGGCAGAGCGAAGTGCAGTACGACATCAGCCAGAACCTGGACACCAAGCAAGGCGCGTATGGCATCTGGAATGCCAGCGTGGCCCTGGCCGACTACACCCACGGCTGGCGCGTGGCGCTGCTGGCGAAGAACCTGGCCGACAAGTCCTACTCCCCCCTGCTGGCCAGCGGCGGCAACTACATCTACCGCGCCGTGCCCCGTGACGATGAACGTTACGTCGGCGTGCAACTGCGCAAGGATTTCTAGCATGAGCCGTCAACTCAAACTCGGCGCGTTCCTGATGGCCACCGGGCACCATGTGGCCGCGTGGCGCCACCCGGATGTGCCGGCCAATGCCGGGCTGGATTTCGCCCACTACAAGCACCTGGCACAGGTAGCGGAAGCGGCGAAGTTCGACGCCCTGTTCGTGGCCGACAGCATTGCCGCCGCCACCGGTGAGGTCGCCAGCCGGATGGCGCGTTCGGATCATTTCGAACCGCTCACCCTGCTCTCGGCGCTTAGCGCCGTGACCGAGCATATCGGCCTGATCGCCACCGCCACCACCAGCTACAACGAGCCCTACCACGTGGCGCGCAAATTCGCCTCGCTGGATCACCTGTCCGGCGGCCGCGCAGGCTGGAACCTGGTGACCTCGGACAACGCCGCCGAAGCCCTGAACTTCGGCCGCGATGAGCATCTGGGCCATGCCGAACGCTACCGCCGCGCGCGCGAGTTTCATCAGGTGGTGACGGGGCTATGGGACAGCTGGGACGACGACGCCTTCGTGCGCGACAAGGCCAGCGGGCGCTATTACGACCCGCTCAAATGCCATGTACTGGACCATGTGGGCGAGCATTTCCGGGTCAAAGGCCCGCTGAACGTGGCGCGCTCCCCCCAGGGCCAGCCGGTGATCGTGCAGGCCGGCTCTTCGGAAACCGGCCGTGAACTGGCGGCGCAGACCGCCGAGGTGGTGTTTACCGCGCAGACCTCATTGGCCAATGCCCAGGCCTTTTACCGCGACCTCAAGGGACGTATGGGCCGCTATGGGCGCGAGACGGACTCGCTGAAAATCATGCCGGGCGTGTTGGTGGTGGTCGGGCAGACCGAGGCCGAGGCCCGGGCGAAATTCGACACGTTTCAGGAACTGGTCGAGCCCCAGGTGGGCGTGGCATTGCTGGGACGCATGCTGGGTAATTTCGACCTGTCCGGCTACCCGCTGGATGGACCGCTGCCGACGCTGCCCTTGACCGACAGCGGGCAACGCAGCCGCCAGCAACTGTTGAGCGAGCTGGCCCATCGTGAACAGCTGACACTGGCGCAACTGGGGCGGCGGATTGCCGGCGGACGCGGTCACTACAGCCTGATCGGCACGCCGGAGCAGATTGCCGATGAGCTGCAGCACTGGTTCGAAAACGGCGCGGCGGATGGTTTCAATATCCTGGTGCCGCACCTGCCAGGCGGGCTGGAGGATGTGGCCCGCTGGGTGGTGCCCGAACTGCAACGGCGCGGCGTGTTTCGTCGCGAATACAGCGGCACTACACTGCGGGAAAACCTTGGTTTGGCGCGGCCCGAAAGCCGTTTCGGCACAACTCGATCCCAGACGCGATGAGATCCGAATGTGGGAGGGGGCTTGCTCCCGATGGCGGTGTATCAGTCGATACATTCAGTGACTGACACACCCTCATCGGGAGCAAGCCCCCTCCCACATTTGGATCTGTTTACATCCCCTCAGAAATCGACAGTGGCCGATAACAGGTAGGTACGCGGTGTCGACAGGGTCAATCCCGGCTCGCTGTCATCCGAGGCACCGGCCGAACTCCAGTAGCGCTTGTCGGCGACGTTCTCCACATTGGCGCGCAGGGTGATGTGCTTGTCATCGACCTTGAACGCGTAACGCGCGCCCACGTCGATGCGGTTCCAGGCGTCGATCTGCTTGACGTTGGACTGGTCCAGGTACTGTGAGCTGGAGTAAATGCCGCGACTGGTCAGGGTCAGGCCTTCCAGCGTCGGCACGTCCCACTCGGCGCCCAGGTTGACGTTGTATTTGGGCGTGGCGGGCGCACGATTGCCGTCGAACGTACCGTTGGTGGTGTGGGTCAATTCGCTGTCGATGACCATCACCCCGCCGAGCAGGCGGAACCCCTTCAGCGGTTCGCCGAACACACTCAATTCCACCCCATTGTTCTGACGCTTGCCGTTGGGGCCGAACACCCGCGAGGTGGCGTTGGTCTCATACGCCGGTTGCCTGATCCGGAACACCGCGGCGGTCAAGGCAAAGGCACCGGCGTCGTACTTGGCGCCCGCTTCGATCTGGCGGCTGATGAAGGGCGGGAAGATTTCGTCCTCGTTGATCGAGGTGGACGGTGCGACCTTGCCCTGGCTCAGACCTTCCATATAGTTGGCGTACAACGACAGCTTGTCGGTGGCCTTGAACAGCACGCCGCCCGAGGGCGAGATTTTTTCTTCATCGTAGGCGGTGGCGCCTTTGACGTTGTCGGTCCAGTCGTCCACCTGCACCCGCTGCCAGCGCGCGCCAAGGGTCAACAGCAAGCGGTCGTCGAAAAAGCCCAGGGTGTCGGACAAGGCCACGCCGCTGAAGGTGTTTTCGGTATAGACCTTGGAATCAAAGCGCGTCGGCCGCGAGGGCACCCGGGTCTGGACCGGGTTGTAGAGGTTGCTCGGCGCCGCCGCATACCGCGCGCCGCCGTTTTCAAAGTCCATGTAGAAGTAGCTGGCCGCCAGGTTGATTTCATGACTGACCGGCCCGGTGTGGAACCAGCTGCGCACGCCGGCAGTGGCGGTGCGCACGTTCTCATCGCGGGTAAAATCACGCGGCAGCACGCTGAAATCCCCGGCGTTATTGGTGACCGACACCGCGTGGCGCAGGAAGTCATGGTTGCTCTTGCGTGCGCCTACCCCGCCGTACAGCATCACACTGTCGCTGAGGTCGAACTCGCCGTTGACCGTGCCAAAGGTGTCGTTGGTGCTGGCCTTGCTCCAGGACTGCGCGTAGTTGCGTCGCACGTCATTGGCGCTCGGGACCCTGGCATTGGCGCCGACCTGCACACGCTCCTGGGGCGCGTCGGTGTCACGTTCGGTACGGCCGATATCGGTGGAAAGGCGCAGGCGCTCGCCGCGAAAGTCCAGGCCGAGCACCGCCATCTCACGATCGACCGACTGATGGTCCCACTCTGTGTCCCCGGCCTGCTTCACCCCGTTGAAACGGATGCCGAATTTGTTGTCCTCGCCAAACCGACGCCCGATATCCACCGCGCCACCGGCCTGGCTGTCGGAAGCCCAACTGCCGGTGAACGAATTGATGTCCTTGTCGGTAGCCCGCTTGGGCACCACGTTGATCCCGCCGCCGACACTGCCGCGTGGGGAGATGCCATTGATCAACTGCGTCGGGCCCTTGAGGATATCGACGCGGTCGGCCATTTCCATGTCGATGGTGTAAGTCGGCAACACACCGTACAGGCCGTTGTAGGCCACATCGCTGTTGAACAGGCTGAACCCACGGATGGTGAACTGCTCATAACGCCCACCGGCCGGGTTGGTGGCGCGCACCGAAGGGTCGCTGGCGATCAGATCGCCGAGGGTGCGCGCCTGCTGGTTCTTCACCGCATCGGCGGTGTAGGTGGTCATGCTGAACGGCGTTTCCATGAAGTCCCGCGCGCCCAGCAGCCCTTGCGAACCACGACGCGCCACCTGACCACCGGCATAGGTGTCGCCGTCGGCCAGCCCCGTGGTGCCCACGATCGACGTCGGCGCCAATTGCAGGCTCGCGCCCTCCGGCACCGCCACCAGCACATACGCCTGCTCCCCCATCGGTTGCAATTGCAGGCCGGAGCCTTGCAGCAACCGCGCGAAGCCTTCCTCCACGGCATAATCGCCGGACAGGCCACTGCTGCTGCGACCGCTGACCAACGCCGGATCGACCGACAGGTTGACCCCCGCCAGCCCGGCGAAACGCGTCAGCGCCGCGCTCAAACTGCCGGCGGGTACCTGGTAGCTGCGACGAGCGGCGGTGTCTTCGGCGTAACTGAACGGGATGAACAGCGGGCTGGTGCTCAGGCTTAGCATCAGGCTCAGTTTCAGTAAGGGACGCAAGGACAGGGCGGGGACTGCGGGCATGGGAAGGCTCTCGATTTTATTCACTGCCTGGAATGACAGGCGAGGTGAAAAAAAGGGACAGCCTGCAGTTGAATAATTATTCCTGGGCGCGATGAGATAACCACCCAGGTATCGCCGTCGCCTCCATCGGCCTTGCGATCAAATATCCCTGAACCTCATGACAGCCCCACCCGCTGACAAGCTCATACGTTTGAAGGGTCTCAACGCCCTCAGCCACCACGCGGTACCCCAACGAATTGGCAAGTTTGATAATTGTGCGTACCAGACGCTGACTCCTGGACTGCTGAACCAGGTTTTCAATCAGTGAACGATCCAACTTAACGACACTGGCGGGCAGCCGTTGCAGGTGGGACCAGTTACTGTAGCCGGTTCCGAAGTCATCAATGGCAATCTCGATACCCAACGCACGCAGCTCTTTGAGATGGTGCAGCACGCTGTCGAAATCACCTATGCGGGCGCTTTCAGTCAACTCCACTTCCAGTAACCGAGGATCGAAATCAGCCTGTCGAACCCTATGGACCAGCGCGCTTATGAATATTGAAGACTCAATATCCTGCACCGTGACATTGATCGACACCTTGAAATTCAAGCCCTCACGCTGCCACTGAGCCGCCTGGTCGATCGTGTTGCGCAAGACCCACAGACTGATCTGCCCCATCAACGCTGTTTTTTCAGCCAGCGGGATGAACTCGGAAGGTCCGATTGCCCCCAGAAGCGGGTGCTCCCAGCGCAGTAGCGCCTCGACCGACGTGCATGTTCCGCTGCCTATATCAATGCGAGGCTGGTAGACCATTCGAAATTGTTCATCACTGGCTATAGCCGTTGCCAGCGAGCTCAGGATAATAAAAGTGCGCTGCTGCGCGGCGTCCAGTTTATCTTCGTAGTAACCCCAGCCAACCATTCGATCCCGGGCATCATCGGCGGCGCTGATCGCCAGGCGCAAACACTCATGCGGCGACTTGCCTGCCCCCTCAAGTTTCAACAAGCCCACGCCGACGGTCATCTGCAAAGGAATGTCGTGGCACAGTACCGGCGTGATGTAGTCATTGATAATGGCTTTGCTGACAGCTTCTGCAATGGGGTACGGCAAAATAAGGCCGAACCGTGTAGGGCTGATTTTGTAAAGCCGCGATTCGGATGGGACAATCCCTAACAGGCGCTCCTTGATAGCCAGCATCAATTCCAGGGAAAACTCATAGCCCAACGTCTTGACTATCTCGTTCAAAAAGTCGGGAGAGATCACATCAATCACGACGATACTGCAGACTTCTGCGCGATTCTGAGCATTGCCGATGTCGCTCTCAAGCCGAGCGCGGTTGTACAGGCCTGTGGCAGGGTCAACGTAGTTTTCCGATCTGAGCGCAATGATTCGACTCATCACCAGTCCAGCCAAATGCCTGAGCATTGAGGCATCTTGCTCGCTCATCATTGGCCTAGTGACGGTGTCGATCACGCACAGAGCGCCAAGCCCCAAACCGTCGTCAGTGGTCAGGGGCGCGCCCGCGTAATAGCGGATGCCTGGAAGCCCGGTGACCAGGGGATTGTCCTGGAAACGCAGATCGAGCGTCGCGTCCAGCACCTCGAGAAGCTCGTGCGAGTACAAGGTATAAGCACAGAAGGATTCGCTGCGGGGCGTTTCATTGATGCTCACGCCGACCTTGGCGCGGAACCACTGTTTGTGTTCATCCACAATTGAAATGAGCACGATGGGTGCCCGGAAGTATTCAGCACAGAGCGCAACGATTTGATCAAACGTACCATCGCGCTGATCGTCGAGCAGACATAGCTCTCGAATTCGCAGAAGACGACGTTGCTCAAGGGTTGACAGATCTTCAGCGTGTTCCATCAGACTCTCAACGAAGGTAATGAGATAGAGGACGATTGTTCGACGTCGAATGCATACGCAGTGCGACCGACGATTCCTGCGCGACCTAAGCCACTTGAGTCGCGAACCTGCCCACCGCCTCGACGACTCTCTTGGCGCCATCCTGAATTTCAACAATGACCTGGCCTGCCTGCGTGGCAAGTTCAAGGCCTTGCTCCGCCTGGGACTTACTGTTTGCCATCTCGGCCACGGTTTGTTCCACCAGCTTCTGGTTCTGCAACACAACCGATGCGATTTCTTCAGTCGCGGTACTGGTGCGGCCGGCCAGTTGTCGAACTTCATCGGCTACCACAGCGAAGCCTCGCCCCTGCTCACCTGCGCGAGCAGCTTCAATCGCCGCATTCAATGCCAGCAAGTTGGTTTGCTGCGCAATGCTGCTGATCGTCTGAATGATCGAGCTGATCAACAACGACTGCTTGCCGAGCGCCTCTACCCCGCCGGAGGCAGCCTGCATATCACCCGCAACTTTACGCATGGTGTGCATCGTATCGTTGACTACGACGGCTCCGCGCTGAGCAGTTACATCGGTCTGTTGGGAGATCTCAAATGCCGTTTGGGCTGCTTCACTGACGTCCTGTTCACGGGCAACCTGGTCGGTGATAACCGTCGCAAACTTGACGACCTTGCAGAGCGTTCCTTCGGTGTCATAAACCGGGTTATACGTCGCTTCCAGCCATACCGTCCTACCGCTGCTGTCAACACGCTCAAATCGCCCGGCGACAAACTCACCCTTATTCAAGGTAGACCAGAACTCTTTGTATTTCTGCGACGACGCTTCATCCGGCCTGCAGAAAATACGGTGGTGACTGCCCTTTGCCTGGCTCAGGTTGTAGCCCATCGCTTTCAGGAACTGCTCATTGGCCATGAGTACATGCCCGGAAAGATCGAATTCGATCACGGCCGTCGAACGAAGTAATGCATCGATGAAGGATGTGTTTTCCGACGCTTGTTCCACGCGCGAAGTGATGTTCGTGGCATGGCAGGTCACGTGGCTCAACTTGCCATTTTCATCCTTTACAGGTTGCCAATGTGCATGAAGCCACACCAGGGAACCATCGGCGTGCAGGTATCGGTATTCATCAGAGATGGACTTGCCCGCCGCTACCGCTGCTCGAAAGTTATGAAAGCATGGGAGCTTGGATACGTATTGCGGAACAACATCAGCCATGGCGCGACCCAGGAGCCGATCCTGGTCGTAGCCCAAGGCGCCTGCGAAATGTTCGTTGCAGGCGATAATTTTGAATGCCGGGTCGATACTCATCGTCAGCATTTCGCGGTTCAGGCCATCGCGCAGTTGGCGCAGCTCCAACAGCTCTGCCGTCTGAGCGTGAAGCTGGTTCTTGAGTTTGGTATTGAACATGGAAAACCGCCTATAGGGTCATAACAAGTCTATCGGCACCGCCTGCATGATATTGAGGCGGTTCGACGCAGATAAATGATGGGACGTTAAAGTACCGACCTGCGCCCCCGACGTGTCAGAGACGCCGTCCTGCGCCAACCTGGCGCCCTAAGCGGCCGTGAAGAAAGCCACTTTCGCCGTAAGGCGATCCGCCAGCTGCGAGAGTTCCATGCTAGCGGTTGCAACCTGATGCGAACCGGTGGCTGATTGCACGGTGGAGCCGTGAATACGGTTGATGTTTTGAGCGACATCATCAGCCACGCCACTCTGCTGTACGGAAGCGCTGGCAATCTGGGCATTCATATGACTGATGGCGCCAACCTGCTCGCTGATCCTGGCCAGCGCACTCTGCGCGCTGCGGGTTTGTGTGACGGTTTGGCTTGCCAGCTCGCAACTGTTGCGCATGGTTTGCGAGGCGGCTTCCGTCCCCAATTGCAGCGTGCTGATCATCTCCCGAATTTCCTCGGTGGACTGCTGGGTACGGTTGGCCAGCGAGCGCACTTCATCAGCGACCACCGCAAATCCGCGCCCGTGCTCTCCTGCCCTCGCCGCTTCAATAGCAGCGTTCAGCGCCAGCAGGTTGGTTTGAGAGGCGATGGAGTTGATGACATCGATCACTGACCCGATATTTTCACTGTATTTGGATACCTGATTTACGGTACCCGTGGTTTGATCCAGCATTATTGCCAGTTGCTCAATGGCAACGGCAGTGCTGGCAACCAACCGATTACCGTTTTCCACTTCGATGTCGGCCAGGCGGGAAGCATCAGCCGCCTGCGCGGCATAGCCGGATACTTCGCTGACCGTCGCGGCCATTTGCGTGATGGCTGTAGCCACCTGCTCGGCTTCATGGGTTTGCAGGTTGATCTGGTCATTGTTGGTTGACGAGGTGGCCGACAATTGGATGGAGGAATGATTGACCTCCTGGGCTGCCCCGCGCACTTGTTGAATAGTCTGCGCCAAGTGCACAAGCGCGTCCTTGAGCACCCCCATCACGCTCTTGGGGTAATCAGTGGAAATCGTCTGGTTCAGATCACCCGCCGCCAGACGCTCAATGGCCAATGCCACCTCAGTGGGCTCGGCGCCCAATGTCGATTTAACGAAGCGAATAATCACCGCCGATAACGTGACGCTTAGCAGCAGGGCAATGCCGGTAGCGATCAGCATCAGGGTACTGAACTGGCTGGCCGTTTCCTGCACCGCGCCGAGCTTGGCCTTGATGGATGCCTCTTCATAGTCAATCAGCGCATTCACGCGCTTTAACCACTCGCTGTAATCCAAAGACGTTTGACGCATCAGCAGCGCCTGGGCTGCGGGAATGTCCCCCGCTCGGCGCAGTGAAATGACCGCCTGGGTGGATGCGAGGGTTTGTTGTTCAATCTCCTTGATTGCGGTCAACAGTCGAAGCTCTTCGCCCGTCACGCTTGCGCGTGTGAACAACTGATCCATCGGCGCCGCCGAGTCGGCGTAGGCTTGCTCCAGGGCTTTGATCTGCGACAAGTATGTGTCCAGATCAGGGTCGCTGGTCACCAGCACCGCATCCCGGATAGCAATGGCGCGGTTATGCACGCTGCCACGGAAGTTGATGGCGTAGCGCTGCACCTTTGCCGCGTTTTCACCGACGTCGCCCAACGTGGCATCGATGAAGGCAACGCGCTGAATGCCGATGGCTGTGATCATCGTCAGAAGCGCCAGGATGGCTGCGAAACTCAGCCCTATGCGTGTGGCCAACGAAAGCGTTTTCTTCATGGCTTACTCTGGAATATGCCCGTCATGGGACTGGATTGATGCGGATGACGCGAGGGGCGCGGTGAGCCAATCACGCTGGGTGGGTTGAAGATACGTTGATGGCGGATGAGCAATCCATTGAGTATTACGCACTGCATTGATAGCTCAGTGCTATCACGCGAAACCTAAGTAAAACGGCGACTGAGGACCCCGCCATGGGCTCACGCAATAGCCCTGTATGTCACCGGCCTTGGCCTGATTGGGTAGTTTCAGCCAATCAATGACTTCCTTGCCGAGGCCCCTTATGGCACCGACTCACATCGCTTGCGCCTTTCTGTATGTCCTATTGCTGAGCACTGTCTGGCCTGGCCATGCCAGAGACCTCGCCGAGGGCCTTACCGAACAGTCACCTTCGGTGGCACTTGAAAATAAAAACCAACGGTACCCGCAATGGACCGGCATCGGCTCACTGAAAAACGCCTTGGGCCAGACCTGCAATGCTGTTCTGCTGGACACGCGCAATCGCCGGGGTAAGGCCGTCGGCCCGGCGTATGTGCTGACCAGCGGGCATTGTGTGTTCTACAGCTACGGTACAGCGCGCATCCGCCAGGCATTCAACGCCGATGTGACCTTCAATTACTTTCATGACACCCCCGAACGGCATGCCACCTACGCCGTCAAGACAGCTCATTGGAGCAGCATGGCGGGCACTGACCTGGCCGTACTCGAACTGGATACGTCACTGGCCGTGCTGGTGGCCAGCGCGATCATGCCACTCAAGCTGGCTTCTCATCGTCAGGCATCGGATCGAGAAGTGATCAACGTGGGCGCGCCAACCGGATTTCTGAAAAAGGGCCTGCGCATGAGTGTCTGCGTGGAGTCGACCCTCAACAGTTTTGCCGAACACCCCGGCGTGTTTCCCAGCGCCTTGCACAACCGCTGCAACGGTCTACGCCCGGGCAGCTCCGGCAGCCCGATGCTGGACCGCAACACCAATGAAATCACCAGCATCATCAGCAAGGTCGCGTCTGCCATTCAAAAGGACATTCTCAACAGTTGCCAGAACAACTCGGCGTGCGAAGCGGCCAAATTCAACTACAGCTATCCCGCCAACGACGTGTACTACTGCTTTGTAGACGGTGTTTTCCGTAACGACACCCCAACCTGCCAGCTCAAGGCCGTTGACATCACGCTGGACGAACCGTGGAATCTGAAACCGTATGTGCACTTGCAACGTGACGCCGCCGACCAAATTACCCGTCCGACCTGGAACCTGAGGTTCTCGATCCAGGAGCCGTTCTACCGATTCAAGGCCGTGAATGACATCAGCGATTGCGCACACACGCACGGCTACCAAGTCGCTGCCGGCTCTGACGAGGCCTACATCGACCAGCCCATCGGCCCAGTGCTGGGGCCGCATGTGCTATGCATACTCGGCGTGCAAAAGGCCGAGCAGCCGCTGACCGAAGCACTGCTGCGCAATGTGTTCACCCATTCGGTATTCCTGACCAACCCGGCACCGGCCCCGCAGCTCAAGCACCGCTATCACATCGCCTGGGAAAACCAGCACAACGGTTTCAACCGGCATTACTACTACAGCGTGAACCCGGCGATCAGCACCCTCTGCGGCGATATTGACGACGATCGCTACACCCTGGCCATCGATGGCATTTTTCTCGATATAGCCGAGCTGCCCGTCACGCTATGCAGCTATGCACGTAACAGCGCCGGGCAACCGTCGGCCATTCGTACAGACGTGATCAAAAGTGCGACGGATGGTTGAAGCCTTTGACCCGTCTTGCCCCCGTAAAGGCTTGCGCGACGACACTGAGTGACCGCCCGGGTGTAGCGAATCAGATTTGTGCCAGACCGCCGTCGACGGCAACCTCACTGGCGGTCATAAAGCTGCTGTCCTGCGACGCGAGAAACGCGGCTGCCGCGCCGGCCTTCACCGCCGCGTAGAGTCGATCGAGGTCGGCCACGGCGGCGTCGAGCGCGTCCTGGCGGCGGCCGAAGATGAAGACCCCCTCCTCGATAAAGCGTTTTGCTGCGGCAAGGCCGATACCGGTAGCGCCGCCGGTAGATAGTTTTGCGCAGGTTTACGCAGGCACAAAAAAGCCGATCTAGCTGATCGGCTTAGTGTCTGATTTTAATCAGGAATAATGGTCGGGACGGAGTGATTCGAACACTCGACCCCTAGCACCCCATGCTAGTGCGCTACCGGACTGCGCTACGCCCCGACTAGGCGTGTTACTGGGTTTGCTTCTTAACGAAGCGAATCGGAATATACCGCAAGCTTTTGAAATGTGGAAGTATTTTAAAAGCCTGAATCACTTTTTCAACACCACCAGCACATCTTCGAGTTCGGAGATCATCTGGCGGATCAGTTGCTTGTATTGGGTGGTGTCGTCTTTGGCTTCATCACCGGACATGCGCTGGCGCGCGCCGCTGATGGTGAACCCCTGGTCGTACAGCAACGCGCGGATCTGTCGGATCATCAGCACGTCCTGGCGCTGATAATACCGACGGTTCCCGGTGCGTTTGACGGGGTTGAGTTGAGGAAACTCCTGCTCCCAATAGCGCAGCACGTGCGGTTTTACCGCACACAGCTCGCTGACTTCACCGATGGTGAAGTAGCGTTTGCCCGGGATGACGGGTAGTTCGTCGTTATGACTTGGTTCCAGCATAAGCCTCAACTCGGGCCTTCAACTTCTGCCCTGGACGAAAGGTGACCACACGGCGAGCCGTGATCGGGATTTCTTCTCCCGTTTTTGGATTGCGGCCAGGCCGCTGGCGTTTGTCCCGCAGGTCAAAATTGCCGAAACCGGACAATTTGACCTGTTCGTTGTCTTCCAGAGCGTGGCGGATCTCTTCAAAAAACAGCTCGACCAATTCCTTGGCCTCGCGCTTGTTCAGACCCAACTCTTCGTACAGACGTTCCGCCATCTCAGCTTTCGTCAAAGCCCCCATACGTCACTTCCTTAACGTGGCGTTCAACCTTTGTTCGAGCGAGGTGAGGATATTTTGTGTCGTGGTATTCACCTCATCGTCATTAAGAGTGCGCGATGGATGCTGCCAGGTCAAGCCAACTGCAAGGCTTTTTCTATGCGGATCAATGCCTTTACCCTGATAGACGTCAAATAGCCTGAGGTCCGTCAGCCATTCCCCTGCATTTTCTCGAATTACTTCCAGAACGGCAGTGGCGGCGACTTCACGATCGGCGATCAGGGCCAGGTCACGACGCACTTCAGGGAAGCGCGACAACTCGCTGAATTTCGGCATCTTGCCCGACGCAACTTCAGCCAGGACCAGTTCAAAAACGAAGACTGGACGGTCCAGACCCAGGGTTTTCGACAGTTCCGGGTGAACGGCGCCGACAAAGCCGACCAAGCGACCCTCGCGCTCGATGCGCGCGGTCTGGCCTGGGTGCAGCGCCGGGTGTTTGCCAGGCAGGAACGTGAACGCGTCCAGCGCACCGGCAAAGCCGAGCACCGCTTCCACGTCAGCCTTGACGTCGAAAAAGTCCACGGCATCGCGGCCCTGGGCCCAGCCTTCCGGCAGGCGGCTGCCGCACACCACACCGGCCAGCATTGGCTCTTGCTTCAAACCATCGAGCTGACCGACGAAACGCAGGCCGCTTTCGAACATGCGTACGCGATCCTGCTGACGGTTCAGGTTGTGAGACAGCGCCTTGACCAAGCCTGGCCATAGCGACGAACGCATGGCCGCCATGTCATTGGAGATCGGATTGGCCAGCAACAGCGGCTCAACGCCCGGGTTGAACAGCTCGAATTGCTTTGGATCGATGAAGCTGTAGGTCACCGCTTCCTGATAACCACGAGCCACCAGCAGACGACGCAACTCAGGCAGGTGCGCACGCGCCTCGGCCTTCGGTTGTGGCGCAAGGCGCGCTTGCGGGTAGCGCACCGGCAGACGGTTGTAGCCGTACAGGCGAGCCAGTTCTTCGATCAGGTCGACTTCCAGACTGATATCGAAGCGATGGCTTGGTACTTCAACGTACCACTGCCCTTCCCCACCCGCAGAGATGGCGAGGCCAAGGGCCGACAGCAGTTGCTCGATCTCGGCAGGCTCAATCACCAGGCCGAGCATTTGCTCGACGCTTTTGGCACGCAGGGTGATGGGCGCAATGGACGGCAGGTACTGCTCGTTGACCCTCTCGGTGATCGGACCGGCTTCGCCACCGGTGATGTCCAGCAGCAGGCCAGTGGCGCGCTCCATGGCTTCACGGGCCAGCTGCCAGTCCACGCCACGCTCATAGCGGTGCGATGCATCGGTGTGCAGGCCGTACGAACGGGCCTTGCCGGCGATGGCGATCTGGTCGAAGAACGCGCTTTCAAGGAATACGTCACGCGTGGTCGCGGAGACGCCGCTGTGCTCGCCACCCATCACGCCGGCAATCGCCAAGGCGCGAGAGTGGTCGGCAATGACCAGGGTGTCGGCGCGCAGGCTGACTTCCTGGCCGTCGAGCAGTACCAGCTTCTCGCCTTCCTCTGCCATACGCACGCGGATGCCGCCTTGGATTTCGGCAAGGTCAAACGCGTGCAGCGGCTGGCCCAGCTCCAACATCACATAGTTGGTGATGTCGACGGCCGCGTCGATGCTGCGCACATCAGCGCGGCGCAGGCGTTCAACCATCCACAGCGGGGTTGGCCTGGACAGGTCGACGTTACGGATCACGCGACCCAGGTAACGTGGGCAGGCGTTTGGCGCCGACACTTCAATCGAGCGCACTTCGTCGTGCACGGCTGGCACACTGGCAACCACTGGACGGGTGACGGGCACGTTGTACAGCGCACCCACTTCACGGGCCAGGCCGGCCAGGGACAGGCAGTCGCCACGGTTCGGGGTCAGGTCGACCTCGATGCTGGCGTCTTCCAGTTCCAGGTAAACACGAATGTCCTGGCCCACCGGCGCATCGGCCGGCAGTTCCATCAAGCCGTCGTTGCCCTCGCCCACCTGCAGCTCAGCCTGGGAGCACAGCATGCCGTTGGACTCGACGCCGCGCAGCTTGGCCTTCTTGATCTTGAAGTCGCCCGGCAGTTCGGCACCGATCATGGCGAACGGGATCTTCAGGCCCGGGCGCACGTTGGGCGCTCCGCACACGACCTGGAAGGTCTCTGCGCCGTTGCTGACCTGGCACACACGCAATTTGTCGGCATCCGGGTGCTGCTCGGTGCTCAGCACCTCGCCTACCACCACGCCACTGAATACACCGGCGGCCGGGGTGACGCTATCGACCTCAAGACCGGCCATCGACAGACGCGCAACCAGCGCATCGCGATCCACCTGCGGGCTTACCCAGCCGCGCAGCCATTGTTCACTGAATTTCATCCTGCTCTCCTAAAGATTCGTTACGACTAGCGAAATTGCGCGAGGAACCGCAAGTCGTTGTCGAAGAACAGACGCAAGTCGTTCACGCCGTAACGCAGCATGGCCAGACGCTCAACGCCCATGCCGAAGGCAAAGCCCGAAAACTCTTCCGGGTCGATCCCGGACATGCGCAGCACGTTAGGGTGGACCATGCCGCAACCCATCACTTCCAGCCAGCCGGTCTGCTTGCAGACGCGGCAGCCTTTGCCGCTGCACATCACGCATTCCATATCGACTTCAGCGGATGGTTCGGTGAACGGGAAGAAGGATGGACGGAAACGCACCGCCAGCTCTTTCTCGAAGAACACCCGCAGGAATTCTTCGATGGTGCCTTTGAGGTCGGCGAAATTGATATCGCGATCCACCAGCAGGCCTTCGACCTGGTGGAACATCGGCGAATGGGTGATATCGGAGTCGCTACGGTACACACGGCCCGGGCAGACGATGCGGATCGGCGGCTTGTTCGCTTCCATGGTGCGGACCTGTACCGGCGAGGTATGGGTGCGCAACAACATGTTTGCGTTGAAATAGAAGGTGTCGTGCATCGACCGGGCCGGGTGATGGCCTGGGATGTTGAGCGCCTCGAAGTTGTGGTAGTCGTCTTCAACCTCGGGGCCTTCGGCAATGCCGTAGCCGATATGGGTAAAGAACTGCTCGATACGTTCCAGAGTCCGGGTGATCGGATGCAGACCGCCCGAGGCCTGGCCACGGCCAGGCAAGGTCACGTCAATGGACTCGGCGGCGAGCTTGGCCGCAAGATCGGCCTCCTCGAGCGACGCCTTGCGCGCATTGAGAACCTCGGTGACGCGCTCCTTGGCAACGTTGATCAGCGCGCCGACCTGCGGACGCTCCTCAGCCGGCAAATTCCCCAGGGTCTTCATCACCTGAGTCAATTCACCCTTTTTACCAAGGTAGTGAACCCGGATTTGCTCCAGGGCATTTACATCTTCAGCGCTTTGCACAGCCTCAAGGGCTTGGGCGACGAGCGCGTCCAGGTTTTCCATGTACAGACTCCAGATACAAAATAGGGGAAGAGCTTGAAGGCTCTTCCCCTATTTATGACGTTTACCACCCTGGGCTACAGGAGTAACCCAGGGTGACTGTCGGGGGTACTTAAGCCAAGGAGGCTTTAGCTTTCTCGACAATCGCAGCAAACACCGCTTTTTCGTTCACGGCCAGTTCAGCCAGAACCTTACGGTCGATTTCGATGGACGCTTTCTTCAGGCCAGCGATGAAACGGCTGTAGGACAGACCGTTAACACGTGCACCAGCGTTGATACGAGCGATCCACAGAGCGCGGAACTGACGTTTTTTCTGACGACGGTCACGGTAGGCGTATTGGCCTGCCTTGATTACCGCTTGCTTGGCAACACGGAATACGCGTGAACGCGCGCCGTAGTAGCCTTTGGCAAGTTTCAGAATTTTTTTGTGACGCTTACGGGCCATGACGCCACGCTTAACACGAGCCATGAGTTACTTCCTCTATTCTTGAACCAAAATTAACGAAGGCGCAGCATGCGCTCGACTTTTGCCACGTCAGACGGATGCAGCAAGCTGCTACCGCGCAGTTGACGCTTACGCTTGGTCGACATTTTGGTCAGGATGTGGCTCTTGAAAGCGTGCTTGTGCTTGATGCCGTTAGCAGTTTTCAAAAACCGCTTAGCAGCACCACTTTTAGTTTTCATCTTTGGCATGTTCGGTACTCCGCATTCAGTTGATAAACATAATCAGAAGGCCTGCCGTGCCCTGTTGATTACTTCTTCTTTTTCGGGGCGATGACCATGATCAGCTGGCGTCCTTCCATCTTAGGATGCTGTTCGACCGAACCGTACTCGAGCAGGTCAGCTTCAACCCGCTTGAGGAGTTCCATCCCCAGCTCCTGGTGGGCCATCTCACGGCCGCGGAATCGCAAGGATACCTTGGCCCTGTCCCCATCACTCAGGAAACGTACCAGGTTGCGCAGTTTTACCTGGTAATCCCCTTCCTCCGTCCCTGGACGAAACTTGATTTCTTTAACCTGGATCTGCTTCTGGTTTTTCTTGGCTGCGGCAACCTGCTTCTTCTTCTCGAAGATCGATTTGCCGTAGTCCATCAGCTTGCAGACAGGTGGTACAGCATCGGCGGAAATTTCCACCAAATCGAGCTTGGCTTCTTCAGCCTTAAGAAGCGCGTCTTCAATTGACACAATCCCAAGCTGCTCACCTTCAGCCCCAATTAACCGAACCTCGCGTGCCGAGATATTCTCGTTGATCGGGGCTTTCGGTGCAGCTCGTTTATCTTGTCTCATTTCACGCTTAATAGTAATTACTCCGAATCTGGGCGACCACGCCGGGAAACCGCTTGCGCGAGGAACTCAGCGAACTGGGCGACGGGCATCGAGCCCAGGTCAGCACCTTCACGAGTACGCACAGCGACAGTCTGCATCTCGACTTCCCGATCTCCGATAACCAAAAGATAGGGAACCTTGAGCAAAGTATGCTCACGGATTTTAAAGCCGATCTTTTCATTTCTCAAGTCGGACTTGGCACGAAATCCGCTTTCGTTGAGTGTTTTTTCAACTTCTGCGGCAAAATCTGCCTGTTTATCAGTGATATTCATGATCACTGCCTGGGTCGGCGCCAGCCACGCCGGGAACGCGCCCTCGTAGTGCTCGATCAGGATGCCGACGAACCGTTCGAACGAGCCAAGGATCGCCCGGTGCAGCATAACCGGGTGTTTACGGCTGTTGTCTTCGGAGACGTATTCGGCTCCCAGACGGATCGGCAGGTTAAAATCGAGCTGCAGGGTACCACACTGCCAGACACGGCCAAGGCAATCTTTCAGCGAGAACTCGATCTTGGGACCGTAGAACGCACCCTCGCCCGGCTGCAGGTCGTACGCAAGGCCCGCGCTGTCGAGTGCTGCGGCCAGTGCAGCTTCGGCGCGATCCCAGAGTTCGTCGGAGCCGACGCGTTTTTCCGGACGAGTGGACAGCTTCATCTCGACTTCGGTGAAGCCGAAATCGCGGTAAACGTCCATGGTCAGCTTGATGAACGCGGCCGATTCAGCCTGCATCTGCTCTTCGGTGCAGAAGATATGGGCGTCGTCCTGGGTAAAGCCGCGCACACGCATGATGCCGTGCAGCGCACCCGATGGCTCGTTGCGGTGGCAGGCACCGAACTCGGCCAGGCGCATCGGCAACTCGCGGTAGCTCTTCAGGCCTTGATTGAACACCTGCACGTGGCAAGGGCAGTTCATCGGCTTGATGGCGTAGTCGCGGTTTTCCGACTGGGTGGTGAACATGTTGTCGGCGTAGTTGGCCCAGTGCCCGGATTTCTCCCACAGGCTGCGATCGACGACCTGCGGGGTCTTGATCTCGAGGTAGCCGTTTTCGCGCTGAACCTTGCGCATGTACTGCTCGAGCACCTGGTACAGGGTCCAGCCGTTCGGATGCCAGAACACCATGCCCGGCGCTTCTTCCTGGAGATGGAACAGGTTCAGGCGCTTGCCGATCTTGCGGTGGTCGCGTTTCTCGGCTTCCTCGATGCGCTGGATGTAGGCGGCCAGCTGCTTCTTGTCGGCCCAGGCGGTGCCGTAGATGCGTTGCAGCTGCTCGTTCTTCGCGTCGCCGCGCCAGTACGCGCCGGACAACTTGGTCAGCTTGAACGACTTGAGAAAGCGCGTGTTCGGCACGTGCGGGCCACGGCACATGTCCACGTATTCTTCGTGGTAGTACAGACCCATGGCCTGCTCGTCCGGCATGTCTTCCACCAGGCGCAGCTTGTAGTCTTCGCCACGGGCGGTAAACACGTCGATCACTTCAGCGCGCGGGGTGACCTTCTTGATGACGTCGTAATCTTTTTCGATCAGCGCGTGCATGCGCTGCTCGATGGCCGCCAGGTCGTCCGGAGTGAAAGGACGCTCGTAGGCGATGTCGTAATAGAAGCCTTCTTCGATTACCGGGCCGATCACCATCCTGGCGGTTGGGTACAGCTGCTTGACCGCATGGCCGATCAGGTGCGCGCAAGAGTGGCGAATAATCTCGAGCCCCTCTTGATCCTTGGGCGTGATGATCTGCAGGCTGGCGTCGGAGGTGATCAGGTCACTGGCATCGACCAGCTTGCCGTCGACCTTGCCGGCCACGGTGGCCTTGGCGAGGCCGGCACCAATGGATGCGGCGACCTCGGCTACGGAAACCGGATGATCGAATGAACGTTGACTGCCGTCGGGTAGAGTAATAGTTGGCATGGCGCCTCCTCTCCTAGTGGTGACCCCTACCAAAGGTCACGTGGGTTGGGATGAGCCAGTACAAGATCCAACACCAGGCCGTTCAATGCTGAACGCCTGCCTTACAGCGGCAGGAGCCTTTCGGCCAACCGATAATCGAACCAGAGTGACTGGAGTGAACAAAAAAGAGCCCTGGCAAGGCGGCAAATGGCACGCCTGGAAAAAGCCAAGCTCACGATGCTAGCACAGATGAACGGTCATCGCGCCGCCACGACCGGGGTAAAGGCAAATTCCATGCTTTAGGGCCGCAAAAGTGAACTTGAGCTGTACGTCACGCCTCAAACACCCCGAGAATCGCCGTTCGTCCTCGACCCAAAGGAGCATCCCATGATGCGTTTTACCTCGACCCTCGCCCTCGCCGCTTCCCTGGCATTCCTTTCGCTCGGCGCGCAAGCCGCGGCGCCATCGAACTGGCCAGACGGCGCCCGTGACGCGTTCGTCAAAGACTGTAGCGCTGCGGCCAGCCAGAACGTGGACGCCAAAACCGCCAAAGATCATTGCGAATGTGGCGCCAACAAGATCAACGCCGAATTGAGCACTGCGGAAATCAAAGAGCTGATGACCAACCAGAACGCCAGCCCGGAGCTGAAGAACAAGGCAGTCGCGGCTATTTCGTCCTGCAAAGTCGTCAAGAAAAAGTAAGAACGTCTGCTGATCAGACGTCCGTTTTGCCAAAAAAACAGCCTGAAAACTGCTATTTCTCACAAATTACGTAGCTTTTACGGCTTTTTTTAACAGCTGATATTTCGCCGCAAAGCCCCGTAGAACGGGGCTCTCCGCCGGATACTCGACTAAACGCAACGCGATTGATTAGCAAACAATGCCTTGGGGGGGCTCCCAAGCCGAACATTTCGACTATGATAGCCCTGTGTGCCCAGTTGGCCTGAGCAGCACAGCACTACTGAAAATATATGTTTCTTGGAGATACACCATGTCTAATCGCCAAACCGGCACCGTTAAATGGTTCAACGATGAAAAAGGCTTCGGCTTCATCACTCCTCAAGGTGGCGGTGACGACCTGTTCGTACACTTCAAAGCTATCGAAAGCGACGGTTTCAAAAGCCTGAAAGAAGGCCAAACCGTTTCCTTCGTGGCTGAGAAAGGCCAAAAGGGTATGCAAGCTGCACAGGTTCGCGGCGAGTAATCTCCGCTGAGCTAAAAAAAACCCCGTCCATGTGACGGGGTTTTTTATGGGCGCTGCAAAAGCCGCAGGCTATCAGCCGCAATTGACCCGCGTGATCACCAGATTATCGTCGGTGTTCAGGTTCAAGCGGTCGGAGCGATATTCCAATGTAATCATGTCGTTGGGCTTGAGGATGCGTGCATTCTGGGCACCGGCACGGGTACGCGCCTGCTCCAGCAGTTGAGGCGAGGCTTTCTGGCCGATCGTGTACTCGGCGGCCTTCGACTCACAGCGGCTATGACCGGCGTCGGTCACGCCGGCATCCTTGCCTGGCTCAGAGGCACCCGGGGTGCTGCAACCCGCCAACGCGAGCGCCGCCAACAAAGTACCGAATGATGCGAGCTTCCAAGGCATGAAGCCTCCTATGATAAAAAAGTGAACAGAGATCGTGCGACAGCGATGCAACCGATTGGTTTCAAGACGTTAACGCCTCACCCGCAAGTCTGCCTGAGTCATGCCAGGCAAGCGTCCAGTCAATCGTGACCAGATATGAACATGCTCAGTAGATATCGATGTAGTCGGACGACGGCGCTGGCCAGTTCTGCTTCAGCGCGTTGAAAATCTGCGTCACCCAGACCTCGTCACTGGCAGCCACATTGCCTACATACCCCGACCCCTTCGCCCAGGTCTCCAAGCGAAACAGCAGCCCGTCGATATCTACACCGCCTACAACCTTTCCTGAAGAGATGTAGGCAATACCGGCCCTGGTGACCCGAAGCTGGGCATGTTCATCGTCACTGGCACTGGCGATCAGTTGCCGCACAGCGGTCAGCGTAAGACTCTCAGGCTTGTTCAAATCGATCTGCACGCGGTGTTTCCCGGCCAATAAACAGGCCGACAGTGTCGCACACCCCTCCCCTCATGCCTAAGTAGCAGTGCCAAACCCCGCGTAAAAATGCTTAACTGCGCCCGCTCAAGCCGCACGCCAGCGCATCGCCCAGTACCTAAAGCCCGCGAGATTTCCCATGACCACCGTAACGCTCCAAGCCGATATCAAAGCCAAATGGCCCCAGGGGCAAAGCTCCTACAGTCCCGGCAGTGCGGAGGAGTTGGCGATCATTGGGATCGACCTGCTGGTCAAGGAGCTCGGCACCCAGGGCGCACACGCCTTCATCGGCCAGGTATTCGAGAAATACCCGACCGATTACGAGGGTGCACAGGCGCGCGAGTAGGAACCGGCCGGCGAACGCCGACCGGCAAGCGGTTTACTTCAAACGTGCCAGGCGCTCGGTCAGCAGATCGAAAAAGCCCTGGGCATCGCCATTCTCGACCCAGAACGCGTTCTTCTCCTGCTTCAAGCCGTCGTACCAATCCACGATGGTCTGGCCGAAGGTCGGGCCTTCCCGGCTGTCGACGACCACGTTGACCTGGCGACCAGTGAACAGCGATGGCTTGAGCAGGTAGGCGACCACTGTGGCGTCATGCACCGGGCCACCTGGAATGCCATAGTGCTCCATGTCACCTTTGACGTATTCGTTAAGGATATTGCTGACGACCTTGCTCGCGTTGTTGTTCAGGTCCGCGATCTTCTTCAGGCGCGCTTCGCTGGTCAGCACCTTATGGGTGACATCCAGCGGCAGATAGGTCAACTTCACGCCACTTTTAAGCACAATTTCTGCGGCCACCGGGTCGGCGAAGAGGTTGAACTCGGCCACCGGCGTAATGTTGCCGCCATTGAAGTGCGCGCCACCCATTACCACCACTTCCTTGATGCCCTGGGTGATTTCCGGCGCCTGAGTCAATGCCAGGGCCAGGTTGGTCTGCGGACCGAGCATGGCGATGGTGATGCTGTGGGGTTTGGCGGTCGTCAGGGTCTTGATCAGGTAATCCACCGCGTTGCCATCAGCCAGGCCTTGTTTCGGCTCATGCACGGTGACGCCGGAGATACCTTCCTTGCCATGGATATTCTCGGCATAGATCGGCTTGCGCAGCAGCGGCGCTGGAGCACCCGCGTAGACCGGGATGTCTTCGCGTGCTGCCCACTCGCGCGCCAGGCGGGCGTTGCGGGAGGTTTTGTCCAGGCGCACGTTGCCGGCCACGGTCGTCAGTGCGCGAATGTTCAGTTCCTCCGGAGAAGCCATGGCGAACAGCAAGGCAACCACATCGTCGGCACCGGGATCGGTATCGATGATCAGGTCGATTTTTTCCGCCGCCTGGGCGCTTGCAGCTGTGAGCGCGGACAAAAGCAAAACACTCCGGAACAGGTTTTTCAGGGAGGGAAGACCACGTTGCATAAAACACTCCTTGTCGTAGGGGGACTCTAGAAGGTTACGCCGGATACCAGCGCGATATTGCAGTAAGGCTGACATTCGCCGGTGCGCACGACCGCGCGCGCACTGCCACTCAATTGCTTGAACGCTTCATGACTGAGCAGGCGTCGCTCGCCCAGCGCAGCCTGATCGGCCAGCGCATTGAGCTCGACCAGCGCCGCAGGCTGCTTGAGCAGAATTTCTTCAGCCAGCACGTGGCTTTCCACCTGCATTTCGCTGAGCACCACGCGCAGGGTGCTGATGAAATCCGGAATGCCCTGGGTGAGCGCCAGGTCGATCAATTCGACGCCGGGCGGCACCGGCAGGCCGGCATCCCCGATGACCAGGATGTCGCCGTGCCCCAATGACGCGATCACGCGGGACAGGGCGATATTGAGCAGAGGTGTCTTTTTCATGAGGGCACAAAACCTTGTACGTCGTGCAGCGTAGGAATGGAAGGCTGGGCGCCGGCACGGGTCACCGACAACGCGGCCGCGACCTGGCCAAAACGGATGGCCTCGGCTTCGCTCTTGCCGGCAGCCAGCGCCGCGGCAAAGCCACCCACGAAGGTATCGCCGGCAGCCGTGGTGTCGACCGCCCGGACCTTGGGCGCGACCAAGTGCTCGAAGCTGTTGCCATCAGTAAACAGTGCGCCCTGAGCACCCAGGGTGATGATGACTTTACCGGCGCCCGCCTTGATCAACGCTGTCGCGGCGAGCTTGGCGCTGTCGAGCGAATCGACCGCGACACCGCTCAAGGCGCTGGCTTCACTTTCGTTGGGAATCAGGTAGTCGATCGAGGCATACCACTCGGCCGGCAAGGGCCCACTGGCCGGCGCCGGGTTGAGGATCACCGTCTTGCCCAGCTCGCGGCCGCGCTTGAGCGTATGCCCAACGGTGTCCATCGGCACTTCAAGCTGGCAAATGATCACGTCGGCAGCCTGCAACACCGCATCGCAGGCCGTCAACGACTGGGGCGTCAACTGACCGTTACTGCCCGCCACAATCACAATCGCGTTCTGGCTGCTGTCATCCACCACGATCAGCGCGACCCCACTGGAGCCGTCCACGGTGCTGACGGCCTGACAGTCGATGCCTTCGACCAACAGCGCATCGCGCAATTGGCCGCCATAGGCATCGCTGCCGACGCAGCCGATCATGGCCACATCCGCCCCCAGGCGCGCCAGGGCGACGGCCTGATTGGCGCCCTTGCCACCGGGGACGGTGGAAAACGTCTGGCCGATCAGCGTTTCACCGGCACGCGGCAAGCGACTGGCGCGGGTGACCAGATCCATGTTCAAGCTGCCTACTACCACTACGTTCGCTGGCATACATCAGTACTCATCAATTCGGTTCAGCGGTATTGGGCAAACACACCCGCCAACGGCGCCGTCGACTCACGCAAGACAATGCTTGGCGTCACGATGCGTTGATCGACCGGCAGTTGGGGTGTCGCTATACGTCGCAGTAATAATTCGGCCGCTGTCTCACCCAGCTGTACGATCGACTGCCCGACCGTGGTCAGCGCAGGATAGACATAGCGGCCCATTTGAATGTCATCGAAACCTATCACCGACAGCTCGCCCGGCACGCGAATATTGCGCTCTGCCGCAGCGCGAAGCACGCCAAAACCGATCATGTCGTTGCAGGCAAAAATCGCACTGGGCGGTTGCTGCGCAAGCAATTGCACGGCGGCGGCATAACCGCCGGTGCTGGTGAAATCACTTTCGCGGATGCGCTCGGCGACTGTTTCAACGCCCGCCTCGCGCAGCGCACGCCGATAGCCTGCCAGGCGCATTTGCGCCACGCGCGTATGGGCAGGGCCGGCGATGCAGGCAATGTCACGATGGCCCAATTCAAGCAAGTGCCGGGTCGCCAGGTAGGCACCCTCTTCATGATCGATGCGCACCAGGTCGACGTCGATACCGTCCAGCGCCCGGTCGACGATCACCATGGGCGTGCGCACCGCGCTCAAGCCAGCGGCAAGGCCGCTGTCATCGCCGCCCACCGAGGTCACGATCAAGCCGTCGACGCGTTTTTCCAGCAGCACGCGCAAATAGCTGCGCTGCTTTTCGGCGTTGTCGTCGGAGTTGCAGAGGATCACGCAATAGCCATTGCGCTCGCAGTAATCCTCGATGCCCCGGGCCAACTCCGCGAAGTACGGGTTGAGGCTGTTGGGCACCAGCAGCCCGATCGTCGCCGTGGTCTTGGCCTTGAGCGAGCGCGCTACCGCACTGGGCACATAGTCCAATTGCTTGATCGCCGCCTCGACCTTGACGCGCACCGGTTCGCTGACCGGGCGCGTCTTGTTCACCACATGGGACACCGTGGTGTAGGAAATGCCCGCCAGCGCCGCCACATCCTTGATCGTTGCCATGGCTCAGCC
The DNA here is from genome assembly GCF_900004915.1 of Pseudomonas sp. 31 R 17. Taxonomy (NCBI): domain Bacteria; kingdom Pseudomonadati; phylum Pseudomonadota; class Gammaproteobacteria; order Pseudomonadales; family Pseudomonadaceae; genus Pseudomonas; species Pseudomonas sp. 31 R 17. The sequence continues at coordinate 81,882 of NZ_CVTN01000076.1, read as the reverse complement.
CCGCCGACTGGCGCGCTGGCTGCGGTACGTATCGAGGACCACGGCGATCACGATCACGGCACCGGTAATAATGCGCTTGGTGGGCTCTGTCGCGCCGATCTGCGCCAGGCCCGCCGCCAGTACCGAAATAATCAGCACACCAAAGAACGTGCTGATGACCGAGCCGCGCCCGCCCATCAGGCTGGTACCACCGATCACCACGGCGGCGATCACTTGCAACTCCAGGCCCGAGCCGGCATTCGGGTCCGCCGCTTCCAGGCGCGAGATCTGGAACAGCGCGGCCACACCGGCGAGCAGGCCCATCAGGCTGAACACCAGGATTTTGTAGGGCTTGGGGTTGATGCCGGCCAGGCGCACCGCTTCTTCGTTGGTACCGATACCGATCAGGTAGCGGCCGAACACAGTGCGGGTCAGCACCAGTTGGGCGGCGATGATCACCAGCAACGCAATGATGAACGACGGCGAAATCCCGAACGCAATCGGATTGGACAGCCAGGCAAACGAATCACCGATGTAAGCGGTGCGCGAGCCGGTCATCTGGTAAGCCACGCCCCGCGCCATCTCCAGCACGCCAAGGGACACGATAAAGGACGGAATACGCCACGCCACGGTGATGGAACCGGTAAGCGTGCCGGCCAATGCGGCGCAGCCCATGCCCAGCACGGCGGCCGGCAATACACTCCAGCCCCAGCTGAGAATCGCCACGCTGACCGCCGACGCCGCCAATGCCAGTACCGAGCCAACCGAGAGGTCGATACCACCAATGATCAGGATGAAGGTCATGCCCACCGCCAGCACCATCAGGTCCGGAATCTGGTTGGCCAGGGTGCTGAACGTGTCATAGGACAGGAAGTGATCGCTGAGCACCGAGAACAGCGCAATCATCGCCAGTAACGCGCCCGCCAGGCCCAGGTAGGTGCCCAGGCCGTAGAAGTTGCCGCCCGCTTTACCGGGGGAAGTGGTTGTTTTCATGGGGTATTCCTAGGCGCTGCGTCGTTGAGCAGCGCGTCACGTTTGTGATAGCCGGCAAAGGCGGCGGCGAGCAATTCATCCTGGGTCCAGCGATCGCGCTCGAAGGTCTCGATCAGGCGTCCGGCGGACAACACGCCGATGCGGTCGCAGATCAGCATCAGCTCGCGCAGATCGCTGGAGACCACCACCAGCGCTTTGCCCTGGCGCGTCAACTCGCCGAGCAAGGCATAAATATCGAACTTGGCACCGACGTCGATGCCACGCGTAGGCTCATCGAAGAGCATCACCGAACAATCGCGCTCCAGCCAGCGGCCAATCACCACCTTCTGCTGGTTACCGCCCGAAAGCTCGGAGACCAATTGCGCCGGGCTGGAACTGCGGATGCGCATGGCGTCGATCTGACGCTTGGCCAGGGCGGTTTCATCGCGACTGTTAACCAGCCCGCCCGCAGAAATTTCCGGCATGTTGCCCAAGGCGATGTTGGCGCTGATGGACTGGGTCAGCAGCAGGCCTTCACCCTTGCGGTCTTCGGTGATCAGGGCAATGCCATGGGCGACCGCGTCGACTGGGGAGCGAATGCTGACCACGTTGGCCTGCGGCCCCAGCGCCACTGTGCCGCTGTCGGCTGGGTCGGCACCAAAAATCAGGCGCAGCAACTCGGTACGACCGGCGCCGATCAGGCCGGAAATACCGTAGATTTCACCGGCGCGCACCTGGAAGGACACGTCGCGGACCTTGTCCGAGCGCGTCAGGCCTTTGACCGTCAAGGCCGGTTCGCCGATAGTGCGCGGGCCCAGGTCGATGTGCTCGCCCAACTCGCGCCCTACCATCAAGGTCACCAGTTGTTCACTGTTGTAATTGGCCATTGGCTCGACACAGACCAGCTTGCCGTCGCGCAATACGGCAATGCGCTGGGCCACCCGGGCCAACTCTTCGAGCCGATGGGAAATATAGATAATCGCCACGCCCCGGGCCTGCAGGCGGGTGATTTGTTCGAACAGCATCTCGACTTCACGGGCAGTGAGCATCGCCGTCGGTTCGTCGAGAATCAGTACATGGCAGTCACCAATCAGATTGCGGGCAATCTCGACCATTTGCTGATGACCAATGCCCAGGCTGCCTACCAGGGTGTCCGGGTCGATTGCATCCAGGCCCACCTGGGCCATGGCTTCGGTCGCGGCCGCGCGCAACTGTTTGCGGCTGATCCAGCCACCACGGCTGGGCAGGTTATGCAGGAACAGGTTTTCAGCCACCGTCAGCGTCGGCAGCAGGTTGAGTTCCTGCATGACCATGCGCACACCCAGCGCTTCGGCCTGGGTGCGGCTGGCGGGTTGATAATCCTGACCATTGAACTGCATGTTGCCGGTGGTCGGCGTGACCAACCCGCCGATGATCTTCGACAAGGTACTTTTGCCTGCGCCGTTTTCACCGGTCAGCGCCAACACTTCACCACGATTGAGCGTGAGCGTGACGTCGGACAGAACCGGCTGGGCATAGGTCTTGCCGATACCGCTGACCGAGAGGACAGCGTTCGGGGCGGAAGATGACATAGGAAAAATCTCCAGGCGCCCGCTCAGGACGAGCGGGCGCTGTTGGCTACTGCCGGGATTACTTCTTGAGGACGAGTTCGACTGGCGTTTCGATCACGCCATCAGTGGCCTCGACCTTCTCGCCCTTGACCAGCTTCAGCGCATTCTGGATGCCGAACACGGCTTGCTGGGCAGCGGCCTGGTCGGCGGTTGCCAGCACGCGACCGTCGCGCAGCATCGGCTTGATGGCTTCGATGTTGTCGTAGCCCACCACCAGCACTTTACCGGCCTTGCCTGCCGCACGTACGGCGGAGACGGCGCCCAGGGCCATGTTGTCGTTACCGGCCAGAAGTGCCTTGAGGTCCGGGTATTCGCTCAGCATCGCCGAGGCGACTTTCTGGCCCTGGTCGATTTCCCAGTTGCCGGATTGAGTGGAGACGATCTTCATGCCTGCCGCATCCATCGCATCCTTGAAGCCTGCGGTACGCTGCTGGGCGTTGGTGGTGGTCGGCACGCCTTCGATGATCCCGACCTTGTCGCCCGCGGCCAGTTGCTTGGCCAGGTAGTCACCGACCAGCTTGGAGCCTTTGCGGTTGTCCGGGCCTACGAAGGGAATATCGAGTTTTTTGCTTTTCAGCACGTCCGGGTCCAGGCGGTTGTCGATGTTGACCACCTTGATGCCGGCATCCGAGGCTTTCTTCAGCACGGTGACCAGCGCCTTGGAATCGGCGGGTGCGATGACGATGGCGTTGACCTTGGCCAGGATCATCTGATTGACGATATCGATCTGCGCGCTGGTGTCGGTTTCGTTCTTGATGCCGTTGGTGATCATGTCGAAGTCGGCGGCGTGGGATTTCTGGTAGTCCTTGGCGCCCTCTTGCATGGTCACGAAAAATTCGTTGGCGAGGGACTTCATCACCAGGCCGACCTTGGGTTTGGCGGCAGCGTCGTCAGCGAATGCAGAAGAGAGAGGCAGGGCAGCGGATGCGGCGGCAAGCACAGCGACAGTGAGAAGACGTCCTGCAAATGGCAGCTTCATGGGTGTACTCCGATCTTATGATTATTGTGAGCAACGCTCGCGCCGAAGAAACATCTCGCAAACGTTTGCGTTGTCAGAACTATGAGAACCTTGTCGAGATTTGTCAACGGTCAGCACTCACCTTTCATCCTGAAGATACCATTCACTCCGGCGCTGGTTGAAACGACAGGGCGGGCGACGATTTCACACAGAACCCGAGGTAAATACCATCAAGGCTTTCGGACAACCGAACATCAATGCCCCCTGCGTTCGGAAAGCCGGACAGCAGCGTGTCAGATAGGCCCGAACAAGCAATTTAAGTTGTTTTAAATCAATAAGTTATTTTATCCATTCTCTCATGATTGGCCTGGTACAAATCCTGCTATTTCTCAGCGCCTCGGACGTTCAGAGTCGCCCGGGTGTTCTGGATACATCTGCTACCGCACTCGTCAAAACCAGAGAGAAAAATAATGAAATCTGCATTGAAATCCTTTGTTCCCGGGGCGATGGCCCTCCTGCTGCTGTTCCCTGTCGCCGCCCAGGCAAAAGAAGTCGAGAGCAAGACCAAGCTCGCCAACGTGGTGATCCTCGCCACTGGCGGCACCATTGCCGGTGCGGGTGCCAGTGCTGCCAACAGCGCCACCTACCAGGCCGCCAAAGTCGGCATCGAACAATTGATCGCCGGTGTTCCTGAGCTTAGCCAGATCGCCAATGTACGCGGCGAACAAGTGATGCAAATTGCGTCGGAAAGCATCAATAACGAAAACCTGCTGCAACTGGGTCGCCGCGTCGCCGAATTGGCCGACAGCAAGGACGTGGATGGCATCGTGATCACCCACGGTACCGATACCCTCGAAGAAACCGCCTACTTCCTTAACCTGGTTGAAAAAACCGACAAGCCTATCGTGGTGGTCGGCTCCATGCGCCCGGGTACCGCGATGTCGGCGGACGGCATGCTCAACCTGTATAACGCCGTTGCCGTAGCCGGTAGCAAGGACGCACGCGGCAAAGGCGTGCTGGTGACCATGAACGACGAGATCCAATCGGGTCGCGACGTGAGCAAGATGATCAATATCAAGACCGAGGCGTTCAAGAGCCCCTGGGGCCCATTGGGCATGGTCGTTGAAGGCAAATCCTACTGGTTCCGCCTGCCGGCCAAGCGTCACACCCTGGATTCGGAATTCGACATCAAGACCATCAAGAGCCTGCCTGACGTTGAAATTGCCTACGGCTACGGCAACGTGAGCGACACGGCCTACAAAGCCCTGGCCCAAGCCGGCGCCAAAGCCATCATTCATGCCGGCACCGGCAATGGCTCGGTGTCGTCCAAGGTCGTTCCGGCGCTGGTGGAATTGCGTAAACAAGGCGTGCAGATCATCCGCTCTTCGCACGTCAATGCCGGTGGCATGGTGCTGCGCAACGCTGAACAGCCAGACGATAAATACGACTGGGTGGCAGCCCTTGACCTGAACCCGCAGAAGGCCCGCATTCTGGCAATGGTCGCCCTGACCAAGACTCAGGACAGCAAAGAGCTGCAACGGATATTCTGGGAATACTGATTCCAGACCTGCCTGAAAGGGTGGCGAGGTAGCGTGCTTCCTCGCCACATCAGGTTCACGCCTAAAACTTATTGCAACAAATCACAGCAAATTTCCAAATTCGCTGTCAGACGGACGTCTTTGAATTTAAGCAGTTGCGAAAATACCTACAGTTAAATACTGTATGTGCGTACAGCTTACTAAGGAATACTCCGTGGCAAAGCCCTCCTCCGCAGCACCCGCAGCGCCTGACGCCTACCAGCGCCTGGCCATTCGCGTACAAAAAATCATTAATTCGACCAACGCCCAGAAAGCCAAGGCGGCGTTGATCTTCCGCCTGCCGGATGAGCCCGAGGACGAGTGGGCGCGCCTGCTTGAAGAAATTGCGGAAAACGACAACGTCACCCTCGCCTACAGGGATGACGGCGGCGTGCAGATTTTCTGGGTTGTGCCGAAGGAAGATTGATTGAATGAGTGTCCGTTTTTTCGCTGTGTGCTGCCTGTTTTTTGCTATCACCGCCAACGCCCAAGCCCCACGAACCTTCAGTGAAGCCAAGAAAATCGCCTGGAAGCTCTACGCCCCCCAATCCACCGAGTTTTATTGCGGCTGCAAATACGCCGGCAACCGCATTGACCTGAAAGCCTGCGGCTACATCCCGCGCAAGAACGCCAACCGCGCCGCGCGCATCGAGTGGGAACACATTGTGCCCGCCTGGCAGATCGGCCATCAGCGCCAGTGCTGGCAGAATGGCGGGCGTAAAAACTGCACGCGCCATGACGACGTGTTCAAGCGTGCCGAAGCCGACCTGCACAACCTGGTGCCGAGCATCGGCGAGGTGAATGGCGACCGTAACAACTTCAGCTTCGGCTGGCTGCCGGTGCAAAGCGGGCAATACGGTTCATGCCTGACCCAGGTGGACTTCAAGGCCAAGAAGGTCATGCCGCGCCCATCGATTCGCGGGATGATCGCACGCACCTATTTTTATATGAGCAAGCAATACGGCCTGCGCCTGTCGAAACAGGATCGCCAACTGTATGAAGCCTGGAACAAGACCTACCCGGTGCAAGCCTGGGAGCGCCAGCGCAACCAGACGGTGGGCTGTGTGATGGGCCGAGGCAATGAATTTGTCGGCCCGGTGAACCTGAAGGCCTGCGGCTGAGGGTGGGCGCAATTGGCGCCCGCCCGGCCCGTTACTGCGCGACCTTGTGTTCGATGACCTCCGACACGGTGTCGGTTTTCTTGGCCCGGGCCATCTTTTCGTTGAGCAGCGTCTGCTTGGCCTCAGCCTCGGCCTTGGTGGCAAACGGGCCAAGCAGCACCTGGTCCTTGCCGTCTGCCTTCACGATGTAAAAATTGAAACCATGCTCCAGCAACCAGGCGGTCAAGTCAGTGAGCGCCTGCAGCTTGTGATCCGGCGGGCCCACCCATACATCCCATTCCTGCGCGGCAATCGCACCGGTTTGCGGCTGGCTTTCGGTCACGACAGGCTTGGCCTTGGGGGCATTGACAGGCTCACCTTCGCCGCATCCGGCCAATGCCAACACTGCAATTGCCATCGCTACTTTACGCACTGCCCTGCTCCTTCGAAGATAAAGAGGCGACTTTACCATTCACTGTCTATTCTGGCCGTCATAAACGTTGGCTTAAACAATGCGAATCATGTATCGCGACCTGTATGATGCCGCCATGGGAATTAATGTCGCCTCTATGCGTCCTAAAAGAGGCAGTCACAGGGAAGCGCTTCGCAGTAAGCTACGCACATCCGACACCTGCCCTGTCTGAACATGTGTCCTTAAAAGTAATCAAGGAGAAGTCCATGCTTATACTCACCCGAAAAGTTGGTGAAAGCATAAACATCGGTGATGACATTACGATCACCATCCTGGGCGTTAGCGGCCAGCAAGTACGAATCGGCATCAACGCCCCCAAGGATGTTGCCGTGCATCGCGAGGAAATTTATCAGCGCATCCAGGCCGGCCTCACTGCGCCGGACAAAAACCAGACGCCTTGAAGCACCTCCAGTAGCCAGCCTTTTGCTTTACCGTAACGGCTGGCGAAAACCTGATCGGCCCATTCGCTTTTTTTATCCACGCTGTACGCCTCGTACATGTCCCCGCGCTGCAAGATGAAACTGCCATGATGCCAGGAACTTGTTGCATCATTTGCAGCCAAATTCCACGTCATCCTGCGGTCCGAGTGCATTCAGGAGCACGTCGATGAGGCCAACTGTTACACAGCCCATGGTTTCCCTGTCCTGGACAATCACCTTGCTGATAGGCCTGGTATTCCTGGCGCTCGGGTATGGACTGCGATTGGAAGTCCAGGGGGCTGTCGACGCGGCGGACCACTCGTGGCTGGACCTGGCATTACTGCTGTGCGCCTACCTGTTTGCGTTCTGCCTCAAGCCGATGCAGAAGACAGTCTTGCGCAAGCTATGCCAGCGTGAGGCGCATCGCGCGCATCAAAAAGCAACACGCTGACGGTCTTCCCCTTCCCGCACCGCCAGCCGGCCATCGGCTTCTCGCAGCACGTGCAGTCCGTCATACCCGTCGATACAGGCATGCTCGGTCTCTATCGCATCCAGGTGCGTCGAGGTCACCACCATCACATCCGCTCCCGCCGCTTCTGCGGCTCGAATGCCGACCGTCGCATCCTCGAACACCAGGCAATCCTGCACCGCCACGCCCAGGCGCTGGGCACCGAGCACGTAACACGCCGGATCGGGCTTGCCGCTGGCGACATCCTCGGCCGTCACCATTACCGCCGGCACGGGAATACCGGCCGCTGCCATTCGGCGCAATGCCAATGCCTTGGGCGCAGATGTGACCAGCGCCCACTGCCCGGCAGGCAAGCGTTTGAGGAACTCAACCGCGCCGCCAATCGCCACGATGCCCTCGACATCGTTCACTTCAGCATCGGTAATCCACGCCGCTTCGGCTTGAGCGTCCACGCCCGGCAACGCCTGGCGCGTGATCGTATCGATTGCGCGGGCGCCATGGATAGTGGTCAGGAACGCCTCCACATCCAGGCCATGGCGTTCGGCCCAACGGCTCCATACCCGCTCGGCGGCGGCAATGGAGTTGAGCAGGGTCCCGTCCATATCGAACAGAAAGGCACGGTAATGCCGGGTAAATACGGCAGGATTTTGGCTGGACACGACGCGGCTTCCCCCAGGTGTTCAAGCAAATGATCGATGCCATGCAATCTACGGTTCACCTCGCCACTTGTAAACGTTGCCAGGCGCCCCGCCCCAAACCTTGAATGACGAACTTGTCATCATCCTGTTGGCTGGCTGTTCAGGTCGCCTGGTTACTGTGAACTCACTGCCGGCCCCGGCAGCCATCCTTCACAGAGAGATTTGGCCATGAAACGGTTTGCCCTCGCCTTGATTGCCTTGCTCGCCACCACCTCGGTATTTGCCGCCGACGACGCCCCAGCCGCTCCCGTGATCCATGATCGAAGCGGCTTTTTCGTCCACCTGGATGTGGCCAAGGTGCTCTCCAGTACCGACACCTATGGCCAATGCGGTATCGTCCCGGCGCAACTGCGCTACCTGGATCATCAGGACCGGGAACACGTGCTGGATTACCGGGTGCAAGGCATCGGTTGCGCCAGTGACAATTGATCGAGCTAAACTGGCGCAACCCATTGAATCAGGGCATTTACCATGAACATCCTCGTAGTCGAAGACGAACCCAAGGCCGGCAACTATCTGCTCAATGGCTTGCAGGAACTGGGCTACAGCGTCAGCCTGGCCCGCGATGGCGTGGACGGTTTGCACCAGGCCCTGGAAACGCCGTTCGACGTGATCGTGCTCGATGTGATGATGCCGAAAATGGATGGCTGGGAAGTGCTGCGCCGCCTGCGCAGGGAGGCCGATACGCCGGTGCTGTTCCTGACCGCCCGCGATGATATCGCTGACCGCATCAAGGGCCTGGAGCTGGGCGCCGACGATTATCTGATCAAGCCCTTCTCCTTCGCCGAACTGGTCGCGCGCCTGCGTACCCTGACCCGGCGCGGCCCGATTCGGGAAGAAGAGCACCTGCAGATTGCCGACCTGCAAATCGACGTGCTCAAGCGCCGCGTCACCCGCGCCGGCACGCGCATTACCCTGACCAATAAAGAGTTCGCCCTGCTGCACCTGTTCGCCACCCACCAGGATCAGGTGCTGTCACGCTCGCTGATTGCCTCGCGGGTATGGGACATGAATTTCGACAGTGACACCAACGTGGTCGACGTGGCCGTGCGGCGCCTGCGCTTGAAAATCGACGATCCGTTCCAACTCAAGTTGATCCACAGCGTGCGTGGCATCGGCTACCGCTTCGATACCCAGCCATGAGCCGCAGCCGCCATTACTCGCTGACCCTGCGCCTGGCGTTGATCTTCGCCCTGCTCGCCTTTGCCTTGCTGGCCACCCTCGGCGTGGCCCTGTACCGCGAGCTGGAGCGCGAGCTGATCCGCCGCGACGACACCGCGCTGATCTCCCGCGTCGATCAACTGCGCAACCTGCTCAGCGACAGCAACACCCTGGACCTGATCAAGACCAAACCCGAGTTGTTCCAGAACATGCTCGGCAACCGTGAATCCGTATTGAGCATCGCAGCCCCCGGTCAACCACCCTTGCTGCTGGTGAACCCGGCCAATATCGAACTGCCTGCGATAGAGCCGGTGCCCGGGAATCACGTACTGGCGCTGAGCGATGTGCAGCACTTGCCGGGGCTCAACGGCATTCCCTTCTCGACGGTCGCCGCGACCATCAACGCCGGTGACCTGGGCAGCCTGCAAGTCACCAGCGGCCGCCTGATGACCGAGCGCACCGCGGTACTCGCCAGCTATCGACTGAGCGTTTATATCCTGGCGAGCATCGCTGCGATCATCCTGGCATTGGCCGGGTACCTGCTGGTGCATCGCGGCTTGCTGCCCTTGCGCCGCCTGGCCCGGCACGCGCAAGGGATCGGCGTCGGCAACCTGGCCGAGCGCCTCGACAGCGAGGGCGCCCCGAAAGAACTGCTACCGATGATCGAGTCGTTCAACACCATGCTTGAGCGTTTGTCCAAAGGCTTCGTGCAACTGGGCCAGGTCTCGACCGACATGGCCCACGAACTGCGCACGCCGATCAATAACCTGCTCGGCGAAACCCAGGTTGCCTTGCAGCAGCAGCGCAGTGTCGACAGCTACCAGCAACTGCTGGCGTCCAATGTCGAGGAGCTTGAACGCTTGGCGCGGATGCTCGACAACATGCTGTTCCTGGCGCGCACCGACCCGGCTAGTGCGTTGCGCCAACGCCAGGCGCTGGACGCGGCAGATGAAGTGGAGCGCATCGCCGATTATTTCGAAGGGTTGGCCGCTGACGCGGGCATGCACATCGTTGTCCAGGGCAAAGGCGTGATCTGGGCTGAGCCCATGCTCCTGCGCCGCGCCCTGGCGAACCTGTGCGCCAACGCCATCAAGTATGGAGCGCCGGGCTCGGCGCTGAGCGTCCAGGCGATTGCAACCGACGAGGGCGTCAACGTGAGGGTCAGCAACCAGGGTGAGACCATTCCCGCCGAGCATCTGCCGCGGCTGTTCGAACGGTTCTACCGGGTGGATGAGTCCCGCGAGCGCTCCTCCCAATCCAATGGACTGGGGCTGTCGATCGTGGCCACCATCATGCAACTGCATAACGGGCGGTATCGGGTCGGCAGTGAGGACGGCATCACCACTTTCGAGCTGTTTTTTCCCGCTCGAGACTGAATCAACTCACCCGACCACCTGTTTCCACGATATCCGCCTGGGTTTGCCAAGCCGCCAAGACCGCCAGGCGCAAGCCCTCCACCAACACAGGCAATTCCATCGACGGCTGACCGAACTCCGGTAAGCCCGGCACATGGATAAACCCACTGCGCACCGCAGAACCTGCCAGCGCATGCTGCAATCGATAAAACACCTGATTGCACACAAAAGTCCCCGCCGTCTGCGAAACCGAGGCCGCAATACCGGCCTCACGTACCGCCCTGACCATGCTCTTGATCGGCAATGTCGAGAAGTAAGCGGCCGGGCCACCCTCCACCACCGCCGTGTCAATCGGCTGGGCGCCCAGGTTGTCCGGGATGCGCGCATCATTGACGTTGATCGCGACGCGCTCGATGGAAATATCACTGCGCCCGGGCCCCAGGCCGGTCGCGATGACCATGGCCGGTTGCAGCTCCTCGATCAGCTGAAGCAAGGTCTCTGCAGCAGTGGCGAAAGCGCAGGGCAATCGGCGCGCGACGATCCGCACGTCATCGCTCAGTTCTACCCCTTCCAGCAGGCGCACCGCCTCCCAGGAGGGGTTCACCACGTCGTGGTCGAAAGGCTCGAAGCCGGTCAGCAATAGGGTTTTCATCCTGGCCTCACATCAACAGATAAAGCAGCACGATATTGACCACCAGCATCATCAACGCGGTGGGCAATTGGGCCTTGATCACCGCGTTCTTGTCCGGCAGTTCCAGTAATGCTGCCGGCACGATATTGAAGTTGGCCGCCATTGGTGTCATCAGCGTACCGCAGTAGCCGGAGAACATGCCGATCGCGGCCATGACCGCCGGGTTGCCGCCGTAGATCCCCACCAGCACCGGCACGCCGACGCCGCCGGTCATCACCGGGAACGCCGCGAAACCGTTGCCCATGATCACCGTAAACAACGCCATGCCCAGCACATAGACCATCACCGCCACCAATTTGAAATCCAGATTGATGTACGTGGTGGTGACGTGGGCGACCGCCGTACCAACCCCGGCTTCATTGAACAACAGCCCGAGCATGGCCAGCATCTGCGGCAGCACCATGGCCCAGCCCAAGGCTTCGGTCAGGCGACGCGATTCGCGCAAGGCCTGCACGGGCGTATCGCGGGTCAGCCAGCAGGCGAGGCCAAGGGCGATCAGGCAGCCGATGCCGAGAGAGACAAAGGTGGTGTTCTTCGGATCGAGCAGCGGTACACCGCCGATTTCGGTGTGCTTGAGCAATACCGAGCCAATCACCGTGGTCAGCGGAATGGCCAGCGCGGGTATGAATAGCTTGTGACCCAGGCGAGCGGCACTGGCGCGGGACGCCTTGTCATGCAATTGCACATGCTGGCCACGGCCGACGCCCCCCAGGCCGGCAATCAACGCCATCACCACGATGCCGCCACCGATGACCACCGAAGGCAGGCGCTCTCCCACCAGGAACGGAATGGCAAACAGCAGCCAGAACAGCGACGTCGAACAACGCTTGGGATGGGTGCGATCCAGCAGGATCATACCGGCGGTGATCAGCAACAGCACACCGGCCAGCCAATACAGGTATTGAATGGAAATAATCATTGCGCAGCCTCCACCGAGGGAGCGGCGCTCATCTCACGGGTCAACCGTCGATCAAACCGATGCAGCCGAATGGCATGAATGATAAAGGCACAGATCGCTGTCGGGATGCCCCACACCGCAATATGCAGCGGCTCCACATCGATCCCCGAACCCAGCAGAAAGGTATGCATCAAGGCGATCGCACCAAAGGCGACGAAGATGTCCTCACCGAAAAACAGCCCCACGTTGTCCGTGGCGGCGCACATGGCCAATACCTTGTGACGCAGCTTGTCCGGCAGCTTGCCGTAGCGTTTTTCCGCCGCACCTTCGGCCATCGGCGCGAGCAATGGCCGCACCATCTGCGGATGCCCACCCAGGCTGGTCAGCCCCATGGCCGCAGTGGATTCACGTACAAACAGATAGATGATCAGCAGACGCCCCACTGTCGCGCGCTCGAAACGGGCGATCCAGTTCTGTGCATGCAGGCGCAAGCCGTGGCGCTCCAACAGGCCAATCACCGCCAGCGGTAATAACAGGATCAATTGCAGCGCACGGGTCTGGAGGAAACCATCACCCATGGTGGCGAGAATTTTCTCCAACGGAAACTGGGCGGCGAGCCCGGTGGCGATAGCGGCGGCGGTAACCACCAGCAACGGATTGAAGCGCAATACAAAGCCGACCACGATGACAAGTACGCCGATCAACGGCCATAAATTCACAACAGTTTGCATGGCGAAGAGGTCCTTTAGTGCGCGCTGCGGCGCCATTACAGCAGGATGTGAGCAAAGGGCTCACAGCATGAAAGTGGCGTGCAGTCGGCTCGGTTTTTTTATTGTTGACCCGGAAGGTCGAGCAGTGGCGGCAACTTTGCTGCCTTGAGGCGGGAGGTGTCCAACAAGAAAAACTGTTGCTGCAGACCAATAAATTTTGTGGATATTGGTACTGCGCGATTGGGTAACTGGAGGGATTCGGGATTAGCCCTATACTCAACGATGATGCGCCTGCGCAGCATCCAGGGTGCTATTGCCGACAATGAGGGCTCCAGCTATGTATGCCGGTCAGATGAGCAGTATGGCGACAGCAATTGGCGAGATACGCTGCCAGATGGTGGTACAGATCATTTGTCTGCTGTCGGTGGCGACGCTCTTCTGTTGACCGAGACACCAGCGCCCCAAAAGCGCCGCAAGACGCTGTCGACCTGATCGTTCCCTCGCGGAGGGAACGTTCTGCATGAATTCCAGACAACAAAAAAGGGCCCACCTTTCGGTGAGCCCTTCGAGACCGCCCAGCAGAGCGGATTTTGTTTGGTAGGCGCGATTGGACTCGAACCAACGACCCCCACCATGTCAAGGTGACTACGGAACGACTGTAACCATTTGATACGTATAGGAATAAGCCCTGTTTCAGACGCTCATAAAACAGGCTTGTGGCCCTATAAGAATCAATAACTTAGCATTGGATATTGCTACAGTGATTCCCCCTCCCCCGGCGTTCTGCCGACCAATACCCATAACCAATAATTTGCCTGCTACCCTGTTCACTCCACGGAGGAACAACGATGCCAAATTCTGACCTGATCCCTTCCCTACTATCCAAACTCTACGAGAACCAACTCGCCCTTGAGGCCTCAATCATGGAACTGTCGAATTGGGTGGAGCAACGAGGCTCCGCTGAAGTGGCAGACAACGTGCGCGGTGCCCTTTTCACGATCGGCGACAATGAAGAGTTCATCAAAATGTCTCTGGCTGTCCTTATGACGCAGGACTGAGCTCTACTTACATGCCACCGTCCAGAGCTGGTCCAGTTTGGTGGTATAGCTCTGGCTCATCATCTCCCGACGCATCCCCCAGTCGGGGTTGGTCGGCACGCTGGCAGACCGAAGCGTACCTCTGCCCCACCGCTCGTTGATCTGATCAAGCACAGTCATTACACGGGTTGCCTCGGCCGCCTGCGACATCGCGAACAGATCGTCCGTGTATTCTCCTGGCTGGCACAGGTTGAGCAGCATTACCTCGGCCTTGCTATATTTGAAGCCCGGTCGGAAGATCCTGTCGAGCGCATCGACAGCGGCTTTCGTGAGCAGGCGTACGTCATCGGTAGGGTACGGCATATCGACCACTACGCCGTTGGCATACTTCGCCTCCTCGGGATTGAACATCCCGGTGCGTATGCAGACGCGGACCTTCTTGCAGAGTGAATTCTGAGCGCGGAGCTTTTCGGATGCCCTCATCATGTAGGTGGCCACGGCTTCCTTGATCGGCGGCAGTTCGGTCAGGCGTCTTCCAAACATTCGGCTGCAGCATATTTCTTGCTTGGGTGGGTCGGGCTCGTCCAGTTCCAGGCACGATGTGCCGGCCAGCTCCCGCGCCGTCTTCTCGATCACGACGCTGAATTTTTTGCGTAGCGTCCAAGGATCAGCCTTGGCCAAATCCATTGCCGACTTGATACCCATTGCGTCTAGGTGCAGTTTCATTTTCGACCCGACGCCCCACACTTCCGCGACGTCGGTATTGCGCAGCACCCAATCGCGCTTGACCGGGTCGGTGATATTGACCACCCCGCCGGTCTGCGCCTGCAGGCGCTTTGCGGTGTGGTTGGCCAGCTTGGCCAGGGTCTTGGTGTTTGCAATGCCGACCCCGACGGGGATGCCGGTGCCGCGCAATACCTGTGCCCTGATCTGTCGCCCCAGGGCATCCAGCCCCGATACACCCGTGAGGTCGGCGAACGCCTCATCGATGCTGTAAATCTCAACAGCAGGTACCAGTGTCTCGATCAGCGTCATCACGCGCTCGCTCATATCGCCGTAAAGCGCGTAGTTCGACGAGAAAGGCACGATACCGTGCTGCTTCAGCTTCTGCTTGATTTGGAAGTAAGGCTCGCCCATTTTGATAAATGGCTTGGCATCGTAACTCCTAGCGATCACGCAGCCATCGTTGTTGCTCAGCACGACGATTGGGGTTTTAGCCAGGTCGGGGCGGAATACCCGCTCGCAACTCGCATAGAAGCTGTTGCAATCGATAAGGGCAAAGACCGGCGGGTTAGACATGACTGCGCACGGTGCTGGTGATCACGCCCCAGATCGATAGCTCGTCACCCTCAAGGATGTAGCGCGCCGGGTACTTGGGGTTTTCTGACAGCAGGATAACCTCGGCCCCACGCTTGCACAGGCGCTTGCACATCGGGTCGTTATTGAGCAGGGCCACGACTATATGCCCGTGAGCTGGCTCAATAGAACGGTCCACAACAGCCAGGTCGCCCTCGAAAATGCCGGCGCCTTGCATACTTTCACCGGTAATGGCGATCAGGTAGACGTGCGGCGCCCGGATGTTTAGGACCTCATCCAATGAGATGTGCTGCTCGATATGGTCGGCTGCTGGGGATGGAAACCCAGCCGGCACCCGAAAGGAGCACAAAGGCAGCTTCGTGCCGCCTTCGGATATAGGGCCTAAAATGGTAAAGCTCATGATGCAGCCTTTTACACGAACTGTATGAATGTACAGTTAACTTTGCAGAAGGCTTGTGGTCAATTTTTCTGTAGGGGATTTCGACAGACGGAGCGGCGCCTATGTGCGGAAGGCTTTCACAATACAGCGGGATTCATGACTTCGTTGCAGCGCTGAGCATGCCCAATGCTCTGGCGAACTCCGTGGGCGATGAACCGATAGAGCGTTACAACGTGGCGCCGACGACCGCCGTGGCGCTGCTGCACCTGCAAGGCGAGCTTCTACATGTCGATCCAGTTCGTTGGGGCTGGCGGCCCCATTGGGCCAAGGACCGCGCAGCGACGATAAACGCCCGCGCCGAGAAGGTAGCCCACGGCACCTTCTTCCGGGCGATCTGGCCGCACCGAGCAATCACGCCTATCGACAACTGGTTTGAGTGGGTGGATGAAGGCGGCCCAAAGAAGCAGCCCTACCTGATCCGCCGGCGGGATCGCGCACCGATATTCTGTGCTGCCATCGGGCAACTGCCGGATGCCGATGAAGGCCCAGGCGAGCATGACGGTTTTGTGATCATCACCGCCGACAGTTCCGGGGGCATGGTGGACATTCACGACCGGCGCCCCGTCGTGCTGCCGCCAGAGCTCGCACGGGAATGGCTCGACCCGGCCACACCCAAAGAGCGAGCCGAACAGATGGTGCTGCACCAGGGCGAACCCTCAGAGGTGTTCGAGTGGTTCAAGGTAGACACGGCCGTGGGCAATGTACGGAATAAAGGGCGTGAGCTGATTGCGCCAAACTACTAATTTGCACCCCGATGATCGGGCAGATGAGCATGGGCGTGGCAAAGGTATTCCTTGAACCGCTTCAGATATTTTTCTAAAACGAAGCCTGGATTTAGCTCGCTTTACAACCAACAAATGCATGCTAACGTTAAATTGCCCAAAACGTGAATATTCAGAGAAGTGATTAATGGCAGTGAAGGCTAGAAGCATCCCTAGAAAGACGAGGGACAGTTTGATATATGAGGCTGGGGGAAAATGCGCAAATCCCGGCTGCGACAATACTCGCCTTCAGATACATCACATTAATCATTGGGCTGTGTATAAAACACACGACGCAGAACACATGATTGCAGTATGTCCAGCTTGTCATGACGCGTGCCACTTTGGAAAATTAAAAATAACTGACGAGATATTGCATCAATGGAAAAAAACGGTAAAAAAATATGAACATGAAGAGGCTCATGTTTTTGTTTCCTCAGCTAGCACCACCTTAGTCAGTGCAGGAACAATGGCGTTTCGACAAACCAAAGATTCACGAACCATACTGTTCGACTTGCCCAGCAAAAACAAGTTAGAGTTCTCGATAAAGGATGAATACCTAAAAGTCAGCGCGACTCTCTACGACAGCGAAGATCGCTTAGTATTTAAAGTTACTGACAACGCGATAAAAGTTAAAAAAACTGACGACGTCATTGTAGATCATAGGCCTGGAAAATTCCGCGTCACAGTACCCGTAAATAAATTCTATCTACCAGCAACCGCTTTCATGCTCATGAAGAACTACGAGAAAGATTATGGAGTAGACGGGCGCCTTATAGCCATTGATTTGGAGGTAATTGGAGCAGGACACGTTCGCGTCCAAGGTTTTTGGCCTGACGGAAACGCTGCGATAGTAATCACAGAAAGGTCAATCAACTTTTGTAGATGCGGAGACTTGGATTATTCCAGTTTCTTACCAATTTCTCTTGTAGGTGGAGGCGACAGCACCGTTATTCTTTTCGAAAGTTCAATCAATGAGGCGATGTTTAAGTTTGAGTGATAGAACCGATAGTATCCCGATACTAGAATTTTTAAATCTAAGCAAAATTTCGTGCTGATGACATTACGCCAGTACCTTTAGCGCATTACTGTACAACGCTTGTCGATCAGTTTGCCCGGTGAGCCCACCATTGATGCGCTTGGTGATCTTCGCGAACTCCCCCTGATCCGCCAGCGTGTTCAGGCCCTTGGTCGACCAGAACCAAGCCGCTGACATGGCGGCGTACTGGGGCAATTCAAGCAATTCAGGCCTGTTGATCAGGTCTAGGTCCAGGGCTTCGCCGCATGCGGCATAGTTCGCGCGCCCGGTGACCTGGATCAGGCCGCGACCGCGATACTTGGAACCGTCCCCCTTCACGGTGTTGCCCAGATCGGCACGACCTTCGTACCCGGACTGCTGCTTCGTTGGCCCCCAAATCTCCCGCACGTATCGCAACTGGCCCGACTCATGCCCGACCTGGGCGATGAATGCGGCGATGCGCAGCGGGGTCACGATCGCGTACCGGCCCATGGCCGTGTTCAGCACGGGAACAAAAACGCCGGCATTGCGGCCGGCGTTCGGGAGTATCTGCAGCAACTGCTGCTCGGTGATAGGCATGGCTTTCTCCAGGCGAAAAAAAACCGCACAAGGCGGGTGGTGGTCTGCTCCAGGGTTTACGCGGGGACGTGCGGCCACTCAATCGTTTGAGGGTAATCCGCTTGGTCGGGAACCCGGCTGAGCGCCACGCGGTATTTCTTCCACGCCTTCAGTGCGGCCAGGTCGGTATCGGTGGCTTCGTCGACATCAACCGCATCTTGGAGTGGCACGATCGCGTAGTCGGCGGCGGCGCGCAAACGGGCGATTTCTTCCTGGGCAACTTCCAGAGGATCATCTGACGGTGGGGGCAGTTCGGGCATCTCCTGAACGGGCAAGGCCTCGACGGCCACATGAAGGGTAATGCTGTGCTCCAGATCAGCAGGCTCGCCGTCCTTGGCAATGCTGACCGCCAGCACCCCGTCGTGGTAGCTGATCGCGACGGAGCAGGCCGCATCGATCTGGTTCACGACGTAACCCCAACCTTCAGGGGCCGGCGCCATCCCAAGCGTGCCGTAGACCAGGTACTGCCCTGGGCCTGGGTGTTCCGTGGTGATGGTGTCCACGCCCAGGGACGTGATGTCGATGACAGCGCCGGTAGCGCCGAGGATGTTTACTGCTGCGCGAGTTTTCATTTAGATCGCCTTCAGTGTGCCGTCAGCGGCGCGAGTGGTGTTTGCGGTGCTGTAGAACTTCGCCCAGGGGGACCAGCCGGCGGAGCCAGCTAGCCGGCACATCATCAACTCGGTAGCAGCGTAATCGATAGCCACCAAGGCGCCGTAGTTGTAAGTACCGTCATTGGTAGCCGAAAAATGCTGCAAGACACCGTAACCGGAACCAAAGGGCGGTCTGCCTGCCGTGTCGGCTGAATAACGGGAAATTCCGGTCTGCGCCACTTGGCTGCCAAGTACGTCCGTGCGCAACGTCAGTCCTGGGGAGTACGTAACCCCAAGCCCAAACGCCCCTACGCCCATAACGTTGCCGGGGTTGAGGCCGATGGTGGCCGTGGCAGCGTTGCCCAAACCCAGAGCGGTGCGGGCAGCAGCTGGAGTTGAGCTCCCGGTACCGCCCTTCGCGACCGGCACAATGTTCTCAACAGATACTGACCCCAGACCCGCGAGAGTCGCCCCCCACTGCTGCACCAACAGGTTGACGGCGTCAGCGAGCGCTTTGGGATAGCCGTTCACCGGAACAATCCCATAACCAGCGCCTGCGGATGTTGGACCTCGATAAGCCGGCGAGATGGAAACGGACGTGTCGCTCGATGGGTTGATGATCTGATAGATACCGTTATCCGGACCGACAAACATATCGCCGGCGCGGCAATTTGAAAATCTCGTAAGTGCACCAGTTACAACAGTACTCCCATTAGTAACGGTGACTGTCCCTTCTGAAAACCAAGATGGCATGTTTTTCTCCAGACAAAAAAATACCCGCATGATGCGGGATGCGGGACTTTAAAAATAATTAAGAAGTCATTCGCGCTACGACAATCGTAATTCCAAGAAACGACGCATTGTAACCGGGTATACCTACGGCCCCGACATTGATAAGCCTATTTGGATAATCCCAGAAAAAACCAATCTGCCTACTGTTTTCAACTCCAATAGTATTAACCCCTACCCCCATGTTATTTATCAAAACATACTCATCCTCTGCCATTGCAAAAGGTGCTTGAAAGTAGTTTATGGTTTGTCCTTGGCCTGTCTGACCACTTCCCGTAAAGGTCCAGGTATTAGTAGCCCTGACGAATAAAGCGGCTGGTGTGCCAGTGTCAAAAATTACCTTCTGCCCCGGCCCCAATATGCGCGCACCAAATTGTGCTACAGGCGCGCCACTAAATATTCCTGCAAACCATCGACCCACCGGCTTGATGGTGTAATTGTTATATATCCGAACTCTGAAACCCGTCCAGTTACCAGGCCCGCCTAAAACTTCTATGTTCGCCATACCTATCATTCCGGCGGCACTGTCTGGGCGTATGAATATAAGCGGCTGTTCTTGGGTCGTGAATGGGGAGGAGAATAAAGTTGTAGACGAATTTCCGCTTTCCTCAGTCCCTACATATCTCCCTTTATGAATCACGGTCAATCGGAAGAATTCGGAATCGATGATGACACGACCGTCAGGAGGGGCGGTGAAAGACATGCCAAACGTTTCAGCCATTATTTAAACCTCACCACAAAGAGCCGCATAACTGTAGAGGATCTTCCTGAGTTACCCCAGGGATCCCCTCTCAATGTTTTCCAAACCCTGACAATTCCATTCAGCACCTCCGGCTCAAGCTGTTTGTCATAAAGAGATGCCGCTGCCTGAGCAAGAACGCAGAATGCTGAGGCGTTGTCAGGAGTGATTCCCGCAACCGCGATATCCAGATATTTGACGTTTCCCCAGGCTGCAGGCGTGAGGACCGCTGTATAAACGGTCCGCATCGTAAAAGACGCCGGGGTGATCTCGGCAACGTTGCCAGGGCCCCACGTCCACATTCCGTAATCGGCCATTAGGAAAGTCTCCCTACCATCACGCGCCTATCGTCATTCCCATCGAATACAGACAGGCCGTCGTTGTTGAGCAGCGACGATCCACCAGTGCCCGAACTGCGCAGGGTGAAAGTACCCGCCGGAATGTTGATTTCCAGCAATGGGCGCCCTTTCGAGTCCACCGCCGGAGAACGAAGCACCATGCCAAGGATGATTTCCTGAATGATCGCCTTGCTGATGATCGCGGTGTTGAACACGGCCTGGCCGTTCTCGATAACGAACATCGGAATGACCTTGCCGTCGATCTCGTTCACGACCGCCATTCGCTGGGCCATGATCAGAAACTCTGATTGCTCACCATTGGATCCGAATGCCATGCCCGTAGTGACCCTGCGCCCATCTACGATTGTCTGGGCCTTCAAGGTGACCGATGAGGACACCCTTCCGTCCAGGCCAACCAGAGTCTGGCTCACCTGCTGAACCGAGGCGTTTGTCTGGCCGAGACTCGACTGGACCGTATCAGTCCGTTTGGACAGCACATCGATCGCAGTGGCCCTGACCAGCTCCTCCTGCTGGATAAGCCCCTTCGCGCTATCAACCCCAGCTTGCAAAGTGTTGATCCGCTCAGCAGTTGCTAATTCGCGGGATGCTTCCACACGTATTTGCTGGGCGATGCTTGCGACCGACTCGTACGTTTTCAAAGCCCCGGCCAGCTCCCCGGACCCGTCATCGCCGCGAACAGAAGCCCGCAACGCCTCGTTGCTCGACGCCTGGGAGGTGATCTTGCCGTCGAGGTTTGTGACCTTGGTGTTGAGGCCCGTTATCGCCTGGGCATTACCGGTCGCTCTCCCGTCAACAGCAGACAGATCGCTCTTGAGCTGGTTGATCTGCGCAGCTGAAACCTCGCGGTTGCTGGCCACCACCTGCTCCAGAACGGTCAACGACGACTTGTTGTCGCCGACCTGGGCGCCGAGGGTGAGCAGCTGCTGGGCCGACGCTTCATTCTCGCTGGCTCGCGTTTTACGCTCGACGGCGAGATCTGCCGTGGACGACCATCCCTTGATCGCGTCAGCAAGATCGCCCGCGCCATCGTCACCTCGAGCGGCAGAGCGCAACGCCTCCACAGAGGTGGCGGTGGCCAACAACCTGCCGTCGATTTCTTCGATCGTGGTTTCGATGATCTGAACCTGAGACACCAGTGCATCAGTGGTCTCAAGAATGGTGCCGATATCAATCCAATACGCAGCGTCGGGCGGTGCTGCCCCAGCCGGCACCGGACCTTTCGCTTGGTACAAATGCTGATCGAGCCGGACAATATCACCCTTCAGATAAGGTTTTGCGGGGTCATAGCCGAGCGCGTCGTTCACCTGCTTGATCAGGTCCTCCAGTTCCTGCTTGGCTTCCTCGAGGCGTTCGTTCACAGAGCCAGGCCCGTCACCAGTGATCAGCTCTATCTCTTCGCGCAGGCTCTGGTACAGGGCGCTCTTGCCGATTTTGTCGGCGTAATACGCCTCATAATCGCTCTCCTTGGTGCTGGCCTGGCCATTGACTGCACCTGGTACCGGCCAGAACGGGCCGATGTTGCCGGTCCGATCCACCAGGCGCGCCCAGAAGAACAGGGTCGCACCAGGCAACAGCGAGTGCATCTCGTGATTCGCCTGCGGATAACTGAAGTCGCTCAGCTTGATCGCGGTGGTCAGGTCGGCCGACTGGCTGTACCAGATCTCCGTCCGCTGGGTGTCCTCTGCACCTGGTGGAAAGCCCCATTGAATGCCGATGCCATAAACCAGGCTGGTGGTGGTCAGGAACGACACCGCCGGCGGCGCCCCGGTTTTCCCTTCGAGATTGGTCAGGGCCGAGGTTTTCGGGATCGACGATACGTTGAGGGCGCTTACCGCCCTGACTCTCGCCATGTACTGACCCGAGTAGATTCCGCGAACGTCGGCCATCAGCTCAGCGGTGCGTGGCAACGGCACCCACTCACGCGCGCCCCACTTCCACTCCACGTCATAGGCGACCGCACCCGGGGCAGCATCCCAGGCGATAGACATCACCGTGACGGCGATGCCCTGCTCTATCACGACGTGCTGGCTCAGCATCACGCGCGCCGGAGCGTCCTGCGTACCCACAGGTATGCCAGTGATTGGCCGGGTGTCGACCACCGCGCCGTTGTCGATGGCCGGGAACTTGCTCGGGTCGTGTTGGATTACCTCGAGCTGGTACTGGTGCCACTCCGGCCGCGTGACGTTGCGGACGTAGAACTGCATCAGCTTCAGGTCTTCGTAATCGAGGATCCAGCCGCTCTCTGGCACCGGCTGCTCGCTGAAGTCTGCCATGACGGTAACGGCGCGGCCGGCCACCGACTTGACCACTCGGGCTTCGGACTTCCCGCTGGGCAGGTTTACCATCAAACGAGCGCCCACCGGCACCACGGTATCCCGGTCGAGGGTCACCACACGGCCGGCGGCGGCGGAGATCCGACCGCCGTTGTCTCTGCCGACCAGCATGGGGTCGGCCACGGCGATGACCTGACCAGGCTTGGGGATACCGCCATCCAAACCGACCCGCAAGACGCCTCCCTGGGTTTGCAGTTTCTCAGTCAGCGCCGCCCACTGGCCGGTCCGCTGAGCCTGGCCCAGCGATGTGCACGCGATAGCGCTGACGGAGGTTTCGCGAACGATACCCCCCAGCTCCACCATCGCTTCATCGTCGAACACCGGCTCCTTATCGGTCTCGAAGCCCTGATCCGGATTGTCCCAGGCCACCATGTAAAGCGTATGGCGATCGCGCGCGCGGGTGCCCTCGTACTTGATGGCGCCGTTGTTCAGGATCTGCGTTTGGTTGTAGGTGTACACCGGATCGCCGGGCATATCGGCGTTGACCACGATCTGGCTGCCGTCCCAGTAGGCCAGGCCGTGAAAGATCGATGCCAAATCCTGCAGCACCGCGTAGGCCTCGGCCTGCTTTTGCAGGTACAAGTTGCAGGTGAAGCGCGGCTCCATGCCGCCTTTGCCGTCTGGCACCATCTGATCGCAGTACTGCGCAATGCGGTAAAGCGACCAGCGATCAACCATCGTGGCATCGATGCGATCGCCCAGACCGTAGTAAGGGTGCAGCACCAGGTCATAAAACACCCACGCAGGGTTGTTGGTGTAGGCCTCTTTGAAGGTGCCGTCCCAGATGCCGTTGCTGGTACCGGTGCCCGACGTCGCGTACGTGCGCGTCGAGGCGTCATAGTTGCTCGGCACGCGGATAATTCGGCCCCGCATCAAGACCGCGATCTTGGCGATATCGCCACCGAATGTTTGCGCGTCGTATTCAATAGCGCTGACCGAGGTGAGCGGGTATTCCTGATCGCTGTCGACCACCTCGGCGATCGCCTTGACCACCATCTGGTCAACCACCAGGTCGGAGTTCGCGTTCGGCGTGAGCCGGCGAACGCGAACGGTCCACCGGTTGCCGTCTGGCAGTTCCAGGCGGTGAGCCCGCTCATACTCGGTGACGTTCTTCCGGTCAACGAACGACACCAAGGCCTCCACGTAGGGGCCGCCGTCAGTCGCAATATCCACGGCATAGTCGATGCGCACGCCGTTGATGTTGCCGGCGGCGTCCTGGCTGCGGAGTGCTGGCCAGCTCAGGCGGATTCGAACCGCATCAGCGACCTGGTTCGTGACGGTGTGCAGCCAGGGAGTGCCGAAGATCAACTCCTGCTTGACGTCGATTTCGTTGCTGGCTTCAGTGATGCCTTGCAGCCGATCCTGATTGAGCTCGCCGTTACGGAACTGCCATTTAACGCTGGGGTAGTTGATCGTGCCGTCTTCGTTCTGGATCGGTGTTCCGTCGAGCTTGACCGAACGCAACCCATTGACCGGACCAACGATCGGGCCCCAGCTCCACATGTAAACGATGCGCGCGGTGGATATCGAAGGCACGCTGTTCTGGGCGATGCTGGGCTTTTTCTCTTTGGCCTGGCCGCCCTTGCTGCCGTGCACGGCGCGGCGCTTGGGGGGGATTGCGCGGGGCGCCTTTTTTGCTACTGCGCTCATGCGCCCTCCAGAATGCAAAAAACCCGCACGCGCGGGTGTTGGTTCATAAACAATAATTGTTGGTATCATGGAGACGGGTTTTGATTCACATTTGGCTGTAGCTGTACAACTATTTCACTGACATGGAGAGCTGCAATGATCGAGTTTCGAACAGAATGCTTGGATAAGAACGGCGACATTTCTGAGGAAAAGAACGCTGTGGTATGGCTGATAAAAGACGGCGAAACTTTGCACTGCACCTGCTTCAGCAAGGAGGCAGCGGGGTACGTAAGGCAGTACCTTGTTAATTTGAATATTGAAAACCAGTTATCAAAGACTAAACGACATTTCGAAATATTTGAATTCAATGAACATAAGTTTATAGTCGAGACCGAGCTTGGTCTTAAGGCAGTTAAATTGGTTAAGGAATATTTAGAGGTAATGAATATTTGTTCTGGAACAAAAAATCATTCTGCCCCAATAAAAACGCCCTCCCAAAGTAATCCAACCCTGCCTACCGGAAAGCTCAAAGGATAGAGGGCTTTACACATTATCCTGGGTGTAAATCCCGCCCGACTCAACTGCCCCGCCGACCTCGCGCTCTCCATACAACAATGGGTATGGGTTGCCCTGGGCGATCGTCGTCACCGCGCCGCCGAATCCGTAGCTGGGGTTATTGCCGTCGTCGTTCTGGTTGTCGGTGGACACGTTCGTGGCCGGCGAAAGCATCTGCACCATGCCACCCAGGCCAACTGCCGCGCCCGCAGCCAACAAGCCCATGCCCAGGGCAGACGACGTGCCGCCGGTGAACAGGCCACCCACAATCAATGCAACCCCGAGGATGGTCTGGAACAGGCCGGCCTGCTTGCTGCCTTGGATAATTGGCTGGATCCGGATATCGCCTTCGGTCCGGCCAACCATTTCGAGCTCTTCGGTACCGATGTTTCGCTCGTCGACAAACACCGCAAAGACCATGCCGCGCTCTTCGGCGCTGCGCATGAACTTTTCGAAACCAGGCTTCATCATGCAGAGCGCGGTCATGGCGTCGTGGATGCCGTACAGATCAAGCTGGTATTCCTTGCCGAACTTCTTGCCCAGCACCCCGCCGAGCTTGATGGTGCGCATTGTCATGGGCGGTAGTCCTTGTGACGGAGAATCAGCCGTACGCGGTTGGCCAGCGACCAGCCGTATATCTCGCGCGCCGCCGGGCGACCCGCCATGTGGTGATAAATGAACGGGCCAAAGCCGCCCAGGGCCGGCGCAGTCTCACTGGACAGCGATGGGTCATCACCCAGATAGATCGCGGCATGGTTTGGGAAATAGCACTCCCGGCCGGGCGTCGGAACCTGCAGCACCAGCATGTCGCCGCGCCGCGCCTCGCTCACCTGGTAGAAACCGACGGCCGCGAAGTTGTCCTCGTAGAGGCTGGGCCCGTCTTTCTGCTCCCACCACAGGTCGGTGCGCTTGAAGTTCGGAAGTTGCAGGCCGGCCTCGCGCGCGTACCAGTCTCGGCACGCGGCCCAGCAATCCAGCAAGCCGTGGGAGAAGTCGCGACCCAGCAGCGGCGCCTGGAAGCCCGCCGGCTTGAACCACTCGAAATCGCCACCGGGCCAGCCCACGATGCCCCAGGGCAATTCGTGCAATTCGCAGCTGACGCGATCCGCCATGCTCGGCGTGGGCGCCTTGTCCGGGTGGCTGTGGATGATCGCCAGCACATCGCCTCGATCCTCGGCAGCAGCCATGTCCTTGTGATCGATCTGGAAGTGTTCGCGCGGGGTCGTCGCAAGGTTTGCGCAGGGAACGTACTCCCGACCAGCGGCCGACTTGATCAGCACGCCGCAGGCTTCAGCGGGGTAGACACGCTCCGCGTGCGCACGAATCTCGTCCTGTAATTTCTGGTTGATACGCATGGCTACCTCGAAGTTGCGATAAGGCTCGCGCCCATGGATCCACCGAAGCGGCGGGTATTGCCACGAATCTTGCAGCTGCTCCACCAGCCGCCGCAGCGGTCCAGCGCGGGATTGTCAGTCGGCTGGTTTTTCTTGTCGAACATCGCGGTGCCGGTATAGGCGCAGGCCTCCTGGCGGTAACCGCCACGGCAGGCCCACCGGCACAGCTTGGTGATTTGCTGGGCCGGCAGCATCTGCCCCTCCATGTCGGTTGGGCTCGACAGCGCGAACGTCACCGAGATGCTGGGCAGCGCCTCTGTCTTCTGCTCGATAAACCAGAGGTTCGTCCTGCTCTGGTTGCTGGCTTCCGGGTTACCCTCTGGGAAGTTCGCCGCATCCAGGAAGTGGCGGAACGTCTCGATGACCTTGACCCTCGAGCCGGCCAGGTCGCGGAACTGGAAGCACAGCGCGGTGATTGCGCCGCGCACCCCGCCGAGCTCGTCGTCCACCTGCAGCGTGGGCGTGGCTGGCCTGCCGTCGCCGCGGATGTCAAAGCCCTTGGCCTCGATCTGCAACGGCGAGTACAGCTGGCCCTGCCAGATGATGTCGCCCTCATGGGCGTGGCCGTGGAATCGCCAGATCGTGGCGCCCAGGCGTGTAGCGTCCAGCTCGTAGAGCCTGATTTGGTTGCCAGGCTCTAGCTTTTGAAGGTCGGAGTTGTAAATCATGGGGCCCCACAAACAAGAAGCCCCGCACAGGGCGGGGCTCGATAAGGGTTAGGGTCTGGGGTTGAAAACCTGCTTCACCGAGAAGGTGACGGTATAGATGTTCGCGCCCAGCGCTTTCTTCTTGTAGCCGTTGGTTCGGTACCAACCTTCCGGTTCCCCGGGCGGCGAGTAGCGGAAGGCCTTGTAGCCTTCGTGTCGATCGAGGAACTTGATCAGTTCAGGGAATTCCTCGCCCGGGTAGTCTTCGCCGGTGTGCACCAGATTCCAGACCTGGCTCTTGGTGTTGATGCCAATACCACCGGCCTGGGCCATGCCATCGCCAAACTGGTTCTCCCATGTGCGCTGGCTGACATCGCCGTCGGCACCGACCTCAACGTCAAAAGTAAATGTCTCAGCCATCAACGCCTCCACAGCCGGCCGCCCTGACGCATCTCTGCGTCCAGGAACTTGCCCATACGTACCTCCAATGCAGCCCCGATGGAATCACCCTGCATCTGCGCATCCTGACTGCTCATGCCTGGCTGGGCCTGAACGGTGAATGGAGCGTTAAAGACGATCTGCGTGGGTCCGCTTGGCGCCGGATCAGCAGAAGAACTGACCAGCGCAGCCCGGCCATTGCCAGCCGATTCCAAGCTGCCAACCCCGATACGTGCAACGGGTTGGGCGCCGCCCAGGCTGTTGTCGATCCTGGACAGCATTGCATCCAGTTTCGCGCTGGTTTGAGCAGTAGTCACCCGCTCGCCCTTTTGCAGGAACCAGCTGCCGTCTTCTGGAACCGAGTCGATACCGTCGTGCGCCATGCCCGATAGGGCCGTCATGCCAACCGCCTGGGCCAGGGGGCCGGTGACGGTCAGTGCGGTAGCCATAGCGGCAGGCGCAGCCGCTGGCCCGATGATCGGAATAGCTGCTGTCGACGCGTACGCGTTGAGCCCCGCCTGGAGCGACATCGCCGCAGCATTCGCCCCGAGCGCAGTAGCAGCACCGGCCTGGGTTGCCTTGCCAACGAGCAGCTGCACACCCTGGTAGATCAACCACTGCGCCGCCATGTCGCCCAAGGCCTTGAGCATCGATTTGGCGAAGTTACCGACCATGTCGCCCAAGGCGTCACCAGCATCTTCTGCTCCACTGGCTACATCTGAGAAGAATGTCCCCAGCCCACCGGTGGCCTCACTCAATGCGGTATTGGTGATGTCCGCAGCTTGAGCGGAGTAGTCCCGCGCCGATGCTGCGTAGTTAGCCCACGCTTCGTTGACACCGTTCATCCAGTTGGTTTGCTGTTCGTCAACCGCCTGGTAGTAAAGCTCTTGCGCAATGATTCGCTCTGCCAGTGCCTCTTCAAGAACGATGGTTTCGCTTTCGTACAATTCCTCGCTAATGCTCTTGGCCTGGAACTGTTCATTCAAGCTGGCAACATCGGCAGCATACTTCTGCTGAAGTGCGAGGTCTGCGCGCAGGCGGTCACGGGCTTTATCGCCCATCCCTACGCCCTTCAGCTCCTGATCAAACCCATCCTTCATGGTTTGAGTGCCGACGCCCTGGGCATTCCTGAACGCCGTCAGCTTGAGGTCGTCCTCGTTGGCTTTCTTCAGCTTGTTCAGCGCATCCAACTCGGCAGCCATGCCCATGAGCTTTTTCTTCTGCGCCTCGCTCAGCTTGCCGAGTTTTCCTTCCTGAAGCTCGAAGGAAAGCTTCATCACCTCAGTGGCGTCTTGCTGCTTGTCGCCGGTGGTGTTGATCAGTTCGATCTGACGCTTGTAGCCTTCCTCGGCCGTGTCGAATGACTTGAGCTGCTGCTTCGCTGCAGACTCGGTTGCGCTGGTGTTCCTTTGTTTGGCCTTTGTTGCAGCGTCGTCTGCCGCTTTCTGGGCATCCTTGGCGGCAGCTGCTGAACGGATGGCAACAATCATCTCTTCTGTTAGAAGCGTGTTCTCTGAGATGAACCGATTGGCCGCCGCGAGAGCCGTCTTGTCCTGGGCTGCGCCTAATTGCTTCTGTAAAAGTTCGAGATATTTTTGACCGACACCAGCCGCCGCAGCCTTTGCTGCGGCATTTTCTAGCTCTGACCTGGTATTTTCATCGGTCTGACCGGTGAGCTCAGCCAGTGCGGTTCTGAGCTTGGCGATTAACTCGGCCTTCTCGGCTGCGGCCCCGCCACTTTTTTCAAGTGCGTCTGCCATTTCGGCAGTCACTCCAGGAACTTCGCGCACCTGGTCGGCAACAGCCTTCCAGTCAACAACCATACCGGCCGACTGGTCGGACGATGCCTTCTTGATGATGTCCATTGCCGACTGGAATTCCGGCGGCAAAGGAGCGATGCCAGCCATGAACCCAGAAGCACCGGCGAGGCCAGCATCGGTCAGGCTGCTCTGAAACTCAAAGGCGATCGAGCCGGCGGCCGTGGTCAAATCGCCCTCGGCATCCTCAATGGAGGCTTTGAGTTCGCGCAGCGTGACCGACTGAGTTGCGCGATTGAGCTTATTGAATCGCTCAACGAGCTTATCAAGGGGGTCCCCCAGATCGCCCAGTTTCTCTTCTAAGACGCTTGTATTGTTGCGCAGAGTCAGGAAAGCAGTCGCAGCGCCGATCGCGAGCGCGGCTACGCCTACGGGGCCACCGAGCATACCGAGGAGACCGAAGCCTGCACGACTAACACCGGCCTGGGCAGCGGCAACGGCGTTAGTGGCGCGCGTCTCCGCCAGTCTTGCCTCGGCCAGTTGAAGCGACATTTGAGTCTGGACTGCGGTACCGCGCGCTGCGATCGCTTCCTTCTCGGCCAAGAAAACCGAAGTCTGGGCTTTCTGCTGCTCGGCCTGCGCCACCAGCAACACAGCTGTGGCCTGAGCCTTTCTGGCGGCAACGTCTTTGAGCGCCGAATATGTGGCTGACGCAGCAGATGAGACAGATAGGGCGCCATACCGCCCAAGAGCAGCGATGGCGGCCATGATTGCAACATCGGCGATGGTTTCGAAATTATCACCCACCACGCCGATGGCTTTGCCAAGAACGCCAGTAAACCCAATCGTCTCGTCCAGTTTTCCGACATATACGCTGAACGCATTGGAGAGGTTTTGTACTGCATCACGAACAGCTACGCTCATCGCATCTGCAAGCTCACCATTCGCCTTTGAAGCCTTCTGAAGACCCTCCGTCAGGATATCGAGTCCGAGCTTTCCCTGGGCGCCGAGACTTCGGATCTCTTCAGCGCTTTTACCGGTGGCTTTTGCGAGGGTGTCGACTACAGTCGGCATGGCCGCGAGAATGGATTGCCAACCGTCCGCCTCTACTTTCCCCGTTTGAAGCGCTTTCGAATACGCGTCAATGGCGGCGCCGGCCTTGTCAGCTGATGCTGAGTTTGTGACAAGCAGAAAGCTGAAACTGTCCATCACGTCCAGCGCTTGGCTGGTGTTGTAACCCATTGACTTCAGGCTATCCGAGGTGCGGATGTAAAGCTCTTGGGCCTCTGCGAGCGGTCGGTATGTGCGCTTTGCGGTATCGAGCAGGCGCTGCTGCACCAGATCGTATTCGCCCACACTCGCAGTCGCCATACCGATACGATCAGACATCTGACCGTAGGAGTCGGCCGCCTCAATGATCTTGCCAATACCAGCAGCACCAATCGCTGCAGCGAGTGCCCCCTTTATCAATCCTGAAGCATGCTGAGCCCGTTCTCCGATACGATCGAAGGCAGAATCAACACGGCCCAAGCTTTTATCGATCTTCCCCGAGGCTTGAGCAACACTGGAATCGGCACGCGCCATTTCCTGACGCAACTGGGCGGTGGTCGCCTCGATGCGGACGAGCATCCCCTGTACGTCGGTATCAGCCATGCTTTTTCTCCGGGCGAAAAAAAACCGCCTGTTGGCGGCTTGCTTATGAAAGGTGATTCAAAATTTAGTATTAGCGGGTGCTTTTATGATTGAACACCCTGACGTTTCAAGATAGACAGAACCGCTCATTCGACTTGTGGTTTCTCTTTTAAGAATCAAACTGACACGGTCAACCGTAAATTTCTGCGGGAAGCTTTTAGACTGGTTCTGCCAACTTACATACTGAGGTCCGAAAGACGCCGGGGATGTGAAATTAAGCCCGGAACCGCTCTTATCGCTTTGTAGTGAGGCCGTACCATTTCCCTGATCTAGCACGACTACCAAATCGTCGGCGCGCTTATCAACAGCCGGGCAGGACAAATAAGTGACATTTCCCGCAGCCAGAGATACCTGCCAAGCAAATCCAAAACACGTCGCCGTCAATAGCCGCAACATTCCAACGCTCCTTTTTTGATGGAAACAATCTACCACCTTACAAAGGAGCGACAAAGCGCGGCATCATCGATGCGCTCTATCGAAGGCAGATGGATATAAGCCTCAGGCCTCATCAACGCTATGGCGGATCCTGCCTAACTTGCCTGCCGACCAGTCAGCGCCTGCCGGAGCTTATCCGCCACAGTCGACGGCGAAGGCTTCTCGGCCTTGGTCTTTGTCTTGCCAGTGCCAAACGGGTTGGTCATCTGCGCCCACTCGATCTTGGCATCCATGGCCAGGAACAATTCTGGCATAGGGGTGGACCAGGCAATGTGTGGCGGCCATCCAAGCCAGCCGGTGGCTACAGCGTAGAGCCGGTCGACGTAGCTGCCGTCCTCGACAGCACTTACGCCGCCGCCGGCTTTTCCTTTCCCGCATCGGGGCCTTTCGGATTGTACAGCGCCACCAGGTACGCGTTCAGTTGCACGGAAACGTTCAGCACGCCCGCCTTCCACACCAGATCAGGCACGGCCTCGGCGTCTTTGCCATTCAAGCCAGCACCACCGGCGATAATCACAGCGCAACCAACGATGCTCAATGCATTGATGGCCTGGGACGCACCGCGCAGACCGCCGAAGTGGGCCTCGATCGCACGTACGGCGCCGAGTGTAGGCGTCAAAGTGTACGTTTCGTCGCCCAACTTGATGTCGACGGTACCGTAAAGGGTTTTGCTCATGTGTCGAATCCTTAGGATTCGGGGCCGAAGCCCCGTGATTAAGCGGCGGCCGGCTCTGGCTCGATTTCGAAAATATCGGAGTTGATGCCGATAGTGACGTTCCGGCGGACGACGTTGTCAGCTGCGCCCGCTGCGACAGTGTTGTTCATAACCTTGCCGCGCATGTAAAACGTGGTCGGCAGCAATGGCGGGGTAGCGGAAGGGTCGCCGTCGTTCAGGGTGATCTTGATGTTGTAATCGCCCTTGCTGCGATCGCGGTGAGCGATCTTCAGCTTGGCCTGGCCCAGGTCGCCGTTGTCCAGGCCGACGGCCAGGGTCAGGTCGCCGGCGTCCGCCGTGCCCTTGTACTTGCGCACGCGCCCATCGCGAAGCGACGTGAAGTTCACGGAGCTGAACGTGTCGCCGAACTCGCCCAGGTCTTCTACCTCCCCGATATCGACATAGGTGTCCGCCTTATAGAGCGCTTCAGTGTTAGCGCCGTTTTTGCTGCCGATACCGATTCGGCAGCCGGCGGCTGTGTTGAGGTTGTCTTCGGCCATGGGGGTTCCTCCAAGGGCACATTGGATAAAGCCGCGGTGCGGCCGGGTGTTGGGATTAGTGAGTGGTGATGACGCGGACCGTTACCGATCCTTGATATGTGACGCCATCAGCATCGCGCTGGGCGTCGGCCTGCTCGACGCGGACCGATACAGCACGCCCGACGGTCAACGGCAGGCGGCGCTCGTCCAGAGCAGCAGCAACCTCGCCGAGGATGCGCTTCACCTCGGCCTGGCCATGGGCGTCAGACCAGACCGACAGGTAGATCAGCCGTTGCTCACGCTTCCTACCGGCAATAGGCGAGATGTTGGTGGATATCTCCCGGTCAAAGGAGACATATGGCATCGGTGAGTTCATGGGGGCGCCGTCGTAGACAGGGCATGACACCTCGGCAAGTAACCGAGCGTAGAGCGCCTCCTGCAGCGCAACAGACGGATCAGCCATTAGATAGCCCCTTGCTTGCCTTGCTGAGCGTCCGGCCTATTGCTGCCTGGATATTGGCAATCACATATTCCCGGTTCACGTCCTTTGCAGGTCGAAGCCACGGGTGCGCTGGACGAGCTGGAATATCTGGGTTTTTACCAAAGAAGTGAGTTCCATCACTTTTGTTTGTGTCGCGACGATTCCGCCCGCCAGAACGCTTCCCGCCCGTATAACCCTTAGTTCCATACTCAATGAACTTTAGGTAGAAAAATCCACTATTGTCTCGCTTTCCGCGAATACCAATCTGCGCATCAAGGCCACTTTTCGAAACGAACACTTTGAGAGCTGCCGCGGCGGCACCCGTGTCCTTCGGGACTAACTCTTTCATGGTAGTTAAGATGCGGTCTGCGGAATCAAGCATAGCCGGGGCAAGCTCGTTATCCATGGTTTGGTGGATTGTGCGGAGCATACGACGAAGCTTGAAGTCGCCCGACATACGCGAGCGGCGGGCGGCCATACTCTACTCCTTGACCTTTCCGGCCTTTTCGGCGGCGGGCGACTCAGGAGCAGACTCAACTAGTCCGCGACCGATCAGTTCGGCGCCAAGCTTGGCGTCCACCGTGAATTCCTCGCCTTTCTCCCGGTCGCCAGCAGCGCCGGAAAGAGTGCCCAGGGCAACTACTTTCATGATTCACCTCTATGGATTGGGTACGTTTGAGCAAAGTAATCGAAGCATGTCGCGCTCATTATTGAGCAGCGCTGCACCGATCAAGTAAGTTGTGGTGACTCCTTTCACCGCGTGCACAAGACGATTGCCCGCCACAGCATCAGCCCGGGGCCGGATGCGAATCTCGGCGGTGATCACAGCTTTCAGTTGCTCGGCAACGGGTGATACACGTCCAGTTGGCACTGCGATCTCTGCCCACAGCTTGCCGATCTCGGCCCATGTGGTATCAAAGCCGCCGGATTTATTCCTGGTCAGCACCGGCTTGAACATCTTGCAAGAGTGACGCAAACGTCCAGCGCGCATTAAACCCCCCAGCCAATACGATATGGCGTTAGCAACGATCGGGATCCGCCAGGAAGCTCTGAAGAGATTGTGCCCACAACAACATCTTCTCGGTTTCCGTAAAGGTTGCCGGCAATGAGCAGGCAGGCGGCGCGAATGGTTGGATTGATCAGGATCGGGCGATCCCCTGCAGACCCCTCTGCGATCGCCACATCCAGCGCCCCCTGATCAGCGTAAAAACGACGATTCATAAACTGCGCCGCGCTGTCCTCGGCCGCAGCAAGGTACAACTCAACATCCGCACGATCGTCCTCTTCGGCTCGCAGATGTCGCATCGCTTCATCGGTCGGAATGACGTTCATTTCAGGACTTCGGATTGAGTGTCGTAGCCAATCCTTTGGCAATCAGAAGGCTCGCTTCATGCTTCGGTGATCTATAGCCATCACCTCCAGCATTACGAATTTCCTTGCCGTCTAGATAGCTTCTCAGTGGATAGATGGTAATGAAGCTGTCAGCAGCGTCAGCAGCGTCAGCAGCGTCAGCAGCGTCAGCAGCGTCAGCTGCTGCTGCAGCGTCAGCAGCGTCAGCAGCGTCAGCAGCGTCAGCTGCTGCTGCAGCGTCAGCTGCTGCTGCAGCGTCAGCAGCGTCAGCAGCGTCAGCAGCGTCAGCAGCGTCAGCAGCGTCAGCAGCGTCAGCAGCGTCAGCAGCGTCAGCAGCGTCAGCAGCGTCAGCAGCGTCAGCAGCGTCAGCAGCGTCAGCAGCGTCAGCAGCGTCAGCAGCGTCAGCAGCGTCAGCAGCGTCAGCAGCGTCAGCAGCGTCAGCAGCGTCAGCAGCGTCAGCAGCGTCAGCAGCGTCAGCAGCGTCAGCAGCGTCAGCAGCGTCAGCAGCGTCAGCAGCGTCAGCAGCGTCAGCAGCGTCAGCAGCGTCAGCAGCGTCAGCAGCGTCAGCAGCGTCAGCAGCGTCAGCAGCGTCAGCAGCGTCAGCAGCGTCAGCAGCGTCAGCAGCGTCAGCAGCGTCAGCAGCGTCAGCAGCGTCAGCAGCGTCAGCAGCGTCAGCAGCGTCAGCAGCGAAAGGCTGGGCGCTGGCCGACTGACTGGCAACAACTATTTGATCTGCAGTCAGCGTCTTTTCCGTTTCATTATTTTGCTGAGTTGCCTCGTTCTTTCTTGCTCGACTCATAACAATTCTCCAATCGATCCAGGCCTCCCATTGAGACCTGAACCGGTAGCAAGTTAAGGAGCAGCAACCAGAGGGCCGGTAACGAAAGCTTCTGGACGATAGACCGCGAAGGCCAATCGCTCCTCGGCCCGGATGGTGACCATGTTGTTCTCGAAGTCTTTGTCGTTCTCAGTCGAGACCAGAACCTCGATACCCATCCGATCAAAGATTTGGGCTGCAAGGCTAAAGGCTCCGGTAAGAAACTGGCCCTGAACAATTGCCTGGGTCTCAACCACCGGTAGGTTCCAAAGGCGTGGCGAGGTGCCTTCCTGCGGCTTGCCAATGATGTAGCGGTTTTCACCGTCTTTGAGCAGCTCAATTGCCGCCCAGTCAATTGGGTTGAGCACAATGCCAGTAGACGGGAACTCGGCCAGGGTGGCTTGCAGCAAGGCCAGGCGGATGCGGTCAATACGCTGCTCAGCCGCTACCGTGATGCCTGCCGGGGTCACATATGCCTGGGCCTGGGGGATGATGCCGTGCAGGTTATTGCCGGTACCGTTGCCGTAAAGCAATTGAGCCTCTTCAGCCAGCAGCAGGCCGTAACGAGCACGGGCATCGATGTAGCTTTGCAGCGCGGCGGCGTCATCCAGAATTTGCCGGCTGCCCTTGAACAAATGGGCAATAGTGCGCACGTTCGCATTTTCGAGACCAAAGGTCAGTTCGCTATAAGGCTTGGCCAAGCCCTCGCCAACGATGGCTGCGTTGTTGGTGAAGCCCGTCTCGCGGACATATTCGACGGCGTTTGCACCAGTAGTACCCGGCGCTACCAGGTCACGAATGGTGAGTCGACGCTGGGGAGCCAAAATCACACCAACCCGTTCAGCAGGAACAAGAGCTCCGCCGGAAGCTGGTGCCGAAGTAATTGCTGCGCGCGGTACCTCGACACGTCGAGAACCTCGGAAAGAACTGCTTACGCCCTCCTCCTGCATTTTGGCAGCAACCATTTGGCCGGCAGACTGCTGAGTCTCCGGCTCGTTCGGTTTGCCTGCATTGACCAGTTTCTGCTCGGCGTCCTGCATACGAGCCTGCAGCTCCCCTTGCTTGGTCAGCAGCTCATCCACCTTGGCACGGGTTTCGGCCTGCATCTCGCCGGAGGCTTTAATTTCCTTCTCGGTCCGCTCGGCGTAAGTCTTGATCTGATCGCCGACGGCTTTCAGGTCAGACTGGGTTTGCTTCTGAGACGCTTCGATTTGGGACAGATCTACTGGCATGGTTTGTTTCCTTCAAAAATGAAAAAACCGCCACTTGGGCGGTTACTAATCGGGTTGCTGACACAGTCGTCTAGCGAATGGGAAGGAGGTCCCGTAGTGCTGACGCCTGGGTTGCGGTTTCTTCAAACGCGGATACATCAAGGGCAGCGCGAGGCTTACCCGGCACGACAGCGCGAGGCGTGTCGCCGCCAGCAGCGCTAGGCATGCCGGTCTTGATTTCGGAAATCAGTTTTCGTCGCTCACTACGCGGCATCCCTGACTTGGCCAAGGCTGCATCGAGTTTGCGCGCAGCTTGCGCTTGAGCCCGGGACTCATCCGCTGTTTCTTTGACTTCTGCGGGCGAGATCAAACCAGTGGCAAAGCCTTTTTCGAGAGCCGTGGTTCCATTCAAGTAGGTTTCGGCATCGAGCATCTTCTCAACGTCATTTTCATCCTGGCCGCTCGTCTCGGCATACACACCGACCATCGCTTGGTCGAACTCCTCCATCGTATCGGCGAGCTCGCGGATCGCGTGGCGGTTACCGGCGAAATAAGTCCAGCAGTTGTGGATCATCAAGAAAGCGCTCTTGGCAATTTCCCGCTTGGCGCCGGCCATGGCAACCACCGATGCGGCAGAGGCAGCCAAGCCCAGAACTTTCGTGGTGACCTCCTGAGAATGCTCCATCAGGCGGTTGTAAATCGCGATACCCTCAAACATATCGCCACCTGGCGAGTTGATGTAAACGGTGACCGGGTTATCGCCGATGGCACGGAGCGCTGCGTCGACACGCTTTACAGTGTTGCCCTCACCCCACCAATCCTCACCAATGATTCCGTAGATAGTGATGGTGTCTGTGTCGGCCTCAAGGGCCGCTTGGATGCCTGGGTTCCACATCTCAAGTGCACGCGGCGTAATTTCACAACGCATGCTGTTCGCCTTGATTGATTTCGGCATGTTTACTCCTCGCTCTGGCCGAGCCAGCTTTTTAAGGCAGCCTGCGCGGCCTGGCCATCGGTTTTGTTGCCGAGTTGATCAATCGGCGCCAAGTTGGTTTGCACCGTGAGCACGTCGGCGTTTCCTCCGTGCCGTGGCAAATTCTCTTTAACCCTGCATTCGTCGCGGGTCATGACGCCGTTCTGGGTCATCTTGCTGTACCACTCGGCGCGCCCTGCACTGTCAGCCTTCAGGAAGGCCTCCAGCGCATACTCCGAGTAATAGGTGCGGCGCTCGACCGGTGTCAGCAGGCGCTTGTTGATACATTGCTGAATTTGGTTAGTGACCGAACTGATGCTGAACGTGAGGAATGCGATCATCTGCTGTTCAAGGCCGGTACCCCAGTTGCTGCCTGAATCCGTCTTGCCAACCATCCAGGGCGGAACACCAAACCAGCGGCAGATTTCCTCAGTGCTATAGGCCCTCGACTCCAGGAGCTGTGCATCCACAGGATTGATGCCGATCGTTTCCGGCGTGATGCCCTGTTCAAGCACGGGCGACCTGCCGGCGTTTAGGGCGCCAGACACCTGCTTGACGTAGTCACGAAACTCTTCGCGCTGCTCAGGCTTCAAAGTCCGATCGATCTTGAAAGCGACCGCGGGAAGCAAACCGTTTTTAAAGGTGCCGTTGGCAGCGTCATCAGCAGACATTGCTGACCCGAATACATCAGCACCGTAACGAATTGCCGACAGCCCCACCCGCCCATCAAGGCTGAATGCTGGAATATGCAGCATATCGGAGCGTTCAATTTTGCGACGGGGCCCTTTGCGAGGCGAATACCAATACTCAATTCTTCCATCGCCATCCAGATCCAAGTCGACCCGCGAGGGCAACAGGAAGTCCAGAGCTACAACTCGGCCACCAATTCGCAGAATTTCTGCAAAGGCATTTCCGCGCAGCAGCATTGCAGAAACCATTGCCTGCCAAAACTGGAACGCCGTCATATCCTCGTTGGGGCTGTTATGGATAACGTCATATATTGCGAAGTCACGGGCATCCTTTCTCCCGCCATCAGTATCCCGCTGATACACCCCCAGTGGTAGACCGGCTACGGAGGTGGAGATAATGCGAACGCACGCCCAAACAGCAGACAGGTGCATTGCATTATCGACCGTTACTGTCTTGCCAGAACTGGACTGCCCCCCAAGAAACTGCCCCCAGAAGCCACCATCCGTCAATTTGATCGTCTTGCCGATCCAGTCAGTGACCGAGGCGCTTGGCTTTCGCGCGGCGCTCCCAATGACTGACGAAAGAGACTTAGCCATCTGTTAGCCCCTTGCGCACGAAACCAGCGATGAGAAGTAATGCCACCGATCCCGCGAGCAGGGACCAGCCTAAACCAGCAAGAACGTAAATCCCCGCGACGGCCAGGGCGAATCCGCACAGAGCGGCGGCAACAAATACGTGCAATGGATTCATACGATTATTGGATTCCGAATGGCAGCCATGAAGTCGTCATTACCCCTGCCTTCAGGGTTCAGAGCTATCAGGGTCACGGCGTTAAATAGAGCCATCAAGGGGTCGATCTTGGCCGACCCGCTGGCTTGCTTAGTGATCAGGATTGAGTTAGCTCTGGGTT
This sequence comes from Pseudomonas sp. 31 R 17, assembly GCF_900004915.1. NCBI lineage: Bacteria > Pseudomonadati > Pseudomonadota > Gammaproteobacteria > Pseudomonadales > Pseudomonadaceae > Pseudomonas > Pseudomonas sp. 31 R 17. Next base: position 42,637 of record NZ_CVTN01000076.1, on the reverse strand, counting down.
CAACCTTTGCGTTACTCACGCACCAGGCCATCATCGCCTGCCCCCCGTGCTTCATACCGCCCTCGGCCAGCTTCCGCTCTGCGGTCTTGATCGCCCCGCCGAGCTTCCAGCCTTGACTGATCGCAACGATCTTTTCCGGAGGAATTTCTCGTTCAATCATTGCGTCATAAATCGCGCCAATACCGACTGGGTCGCAGCCCACTTTGTCGAGGAGCCCGGATGCCTCTACCTGCTCTACCAGGTCAGCCACATCCGCTACGTCATCGCCAATTCGCTCAGATAGCGTCAGATTCCCGTCCTTTTCGAAATCTTTAAACCGTGGGGCTTCGGCCTTTCTCCGCTCGAGCACTGACGGGTGAGCCCAGGCATGAGTCCAGACCAACCAATCGCGTGTTCGCTTGTCACGACCTACGGCGGCAAACCCAAGAAGGTCATCAAGCCCACCGCCATCAATACCCACCGCAATCACCTCGGACATTTCGATCAGCTTGTCCAAGGTCAAAATAGGGATAGCCGCAGCAGCCCAAAAATCCGCACCAGCCCAGCGATCAGAGCGCAGCGCAAGACCGATTTCAACGTTCAAGTGCTTGGACATAAAACCAAGCACCTCGGCCTCACCCGCCTCCTCAGCCTTGCCCATTTCACGAATCAGGAATTTTTCGCTGACCGAGTAACCCATGTTGGGGTTGGTCACGTAGAAGTTCTCGGGTGAACGATGCGCTCCGGCATCAATCATCCATTTCGGAAACTCATAGATGATCGGAAGGAAGTTCGGATCAACAATCGTGCCGTCTCGCACGCCACGGGCGTACATCAGCTTTTCGCGGAAAACACCCGCCGGCGGCTGGTCCGACTGAGTCGTGAGGTAGATCACGAAACCTTCTGGCCGGGAAGCCAATCCACCCGTCGCTTCTCGAAGCATGTTCGCCGCATGTGGGTTCTTGCCGAACAGGTGCAATTCGTCGACCAGGACAACCGCAGCCTTCTTACCGCCAACTGTATTCTGGTCAGCAGCTACGACCTTTAAGGTCGCGCCCGATTCGCGGTGTGTGATCGTTCGAACATGATCCTGAACGTGCAGCAGCGCGCTCAGCTCCTCGTCGTGCTTGATCATATCCCGGGCAGGGGCATACGCATTATTGGCTACCTCAATGGTGGGCGCCAAAATGATGAACTCTGCGGACTGCCGCCAATTGCGGATCAGCACCGTAAGCATGATTGCAGCGGCAATCGTGCTTTTTGCGTTCTTCTTGCTGATGAGCAGGAAGAACTCCTTAATGAGGCGCTCACCGGTTTCAGCGTTGTATGCACCGAAAATTGCGTTTCCTAAATCATCAATCCATGGGGCGCATGACTGACTGATCAGCGGGCTGCCTGGAGCATCCACAATGCGAAGATCGCCCATGACCTGCATGCAGGCCCGGGCCTCGTCAGGAAACAGTGGCGCAAAAGGCACCAGCGACTGGCGATTTACAATTTTCGTTTCCCAATCTGGGCAACTGGTACTCCAGACGGGCTCGCTCATTTACTTCACCGATCTCAGTTGAGGTGGTGCGGCAGCACCGAACTTGCCCTTGCTCGCCGATTTCGCGGCCTGGTCCTTTTCGTCCTTCTTGCCTCCTTCGCCTTTGCGCGGATGCACGAAAGGCATCAACGCTTTGGCGGCATCAACTCTCAACTTCGGCTCGGTGCTGAAGTCGTTCATGGTGGCCAACAAGAAATCTTTAGGGTCGGAAAATGACAACACCCTGGCGGCATCAAATGAGAACGCTTCGGCGCCATCATCCAGATCAAGGGGGGCCTGTTTAGGGACATGGGCGATGGCACCGCCATTAACATTCTTGTTAACGGGGGCGCCTGCCAACGCAGCCATAACCATTGGATGCTTAGCCAGCCTAGATCCGGCGGCCGAAGCGCTGGAAGCTGCGTATCCTGCGGCTATTGCCGCGTCACGATTGGACGCACCTCTCCTAACAGCCTCGACAAATGCGCGCTGTTTAGTTGTTAACGCCATTAACAAAAAACCTGTGAGAGGGAAAAAATCTCTACATGAGATCGGGGGCGGTGTCCTGTGCAAAACCTTCCACGGTTTAGACCCGCCCCATGGGGTACTGACGTGCCACAAATACGCAAACGATATGATTTCTCATTCGCGCGCGCCGCGCGGTCAGCGCGCCTTTCCCAAACCTTCAGCTGACTCCGAAGCAGTCTTAAGCTTGTGGCAAGGGACGCAGAGCGCCTGAAGGTTCGCATCATCGTCCGTGCCGCCCCTGGCCCTGTTGAGGATGTGGTCAACCTCAAGTTGCTGAGTGATAAATCCACACGCCTGGCATGTGTAGTTGTCTCTGAGAAGAATCGCAGCACGGATTCGCCGCCATGGACGACCGCCCCGACCGGAACCCCAACCATCGACGCCTTCAGGTTCCACTGGCGAAGCGAAGGGCCGGGGCTCTGCTGCACTCATGCGAGGCTTTATGGTGGTCAGCCTGCTCATCACCAGCCCCCTGCCATCTTGGCGCCTACCGCCATACCAGCGATGAACACCAACACCACCAGCATCGAGCCGATGCTTGGGATGATCGATGCGGGCCGGGGTGTGCGCATGGTTGGTGGCAGAGGCGACGGCCGCCCGTGCCATTTAGTTGTGGGCGGTGGAAGGCGTTCAGCGTGGCGGGACAGGCACATCAGCTGAAAGGATCGGCAGGCTTGGCGATCGAGCGAACGAACCACATAAATCCCTGCTGCAAGTTCGTCTTGGCCAGTGCCAGCAGGCGCTGGTCGACGCCCTCAATCTGGCCGATCTGCTTGAACAGTTCGCCGGTGTCAGCTTCCAGCGCCTTGATGGAGTTCATGCCATCGATTTCGGACTGGTTCAGGTCGCGATAGCCGGTGATTTTCTTGTGCTGGTTGTCCATGGGTGAATCCTCATGTTGCGCACCACGATTGGGCGCATTCGAAATCGTGGCGCGGACTACTTGCTCTGGCTGCGCACGATCTGCGCATCCACCTGGTCAGCGCAGGTATCCAGCAATTTGATGGCCTTGTCCTTCAACTCCCACACATCGCCATTGATGCGAAGGTCGGCTTCGGCCTGGTCCACCCGCTCACAGGGAATCAGTTCGGGCGCTTCAATTCTTACGGCCTGGGTCTTTGTCACCACCGCCGGCTTTGCCGCGCAGGCCGTCAGGCAGAGGCTGAGCAGCCCAGTCACGAACAGGCTTGCTGTTGCGCTTGAGATTTTCAAAGTCTTTCCTCGCCTTGTCGGCTTTCTTCTCGCTGGCCCTGATGCGCTTGTTCAAGTCTTTCAGGTAGTCAGCGTTGCGCTGGGCCTCGGCCCGCAGGGTTGTGATGGTGGCCTGGCTCTCGGTGTTGGCCTTGATGGCTTCCACCTTCGCCTGGGTCTCAACGAGCTTTTCGTCCCGCAGATCCTCGACTCGCATCTGCTGGATGCCGACTAGCAACAGGCCCACTAGGGCGACGATGATTGCTACTGCGATCGCCTTCATGCTGCGTCCGCCTTTTTGCCCAGGAACCGAATGATCAGGTCACGGATCGCCGTCACGCCGATGAAGCCAATGGCACCACCAGCAGCAACCGACAAGCTCGGCGGCCACTCCATCCACTCAATGACGCTACTGGCTGACAGGCTCAAGGCCCCACACAGCAGCGCCTCGAACAAGATGCGCCAGTAGTTCGGCTCTTTGGCGTCGTACAGCACGCGCAACAGCGTGATCGTGAAGGCCATGATTGCGCCCTGCCACAGTGGGTTCGAGAGGACCAGCCAGACCTGGGCCCAGAAGTCGGGGTTTTTCTCAGGCATGTTCAAGGACATCCGGCAGTCCTCCCTTTGGGGGAGCGAATAGATCCGGCTCCAGCAGCACACCCAGCTTGGTGCGATGGGTGTGGTGGGGCCGAAAACGAAAAAGCCCCGGCAAATGCCGAGGCTCGATGAACTGTAGAAAGCAAAAGCCCCGCACAGTGGCGGGGCTCAGAATTTTTGGTCGTCTCTCATAACGCGCAAGATCGACATGATGGGGTTAATTTACGGCCAGTCGGCCAGTGGGTCAAGCGGCATCTACAAGAATTTGTTCTCTGTCGAATATCTCGGTGGCATGGATTACCGCCTGCTCTTCAATCTTCTCCAACCGCTTGTGGATTCCGCCCCTCCAGTTGCGACGCGTGCGCTCCGGCGAGCCAGCCAGGTCCCAGGTGTTCATGTCGTAGAACTCTGCAGGCAGCACGATCATGTCAGTGGAACGCTTACCAACCTGAACTCCCTTCAACTTCGGTATGGCCCAGGCAGTCAGCGCCTTATAGATGAACAGCTGAGGCGCCGGGGAAACCATGCGCGCGACCAGACGGCCAATGGCACCGACCTTGTTGGCCTTGTGGGTCGAGTACTTCGCCACCAGAACATCCCACTGCGCCGCGTCGAGCTGACGGTGCAGCAGCGCATATAAGCAGCAGTCGTAATCGAACTTGTCACGCACAGACAGCGTGCTACCCGTGCCGCCTTGGCGAAGGTCGGCGTCGATCAGCTTCTGCCAGGACTGCTTGGTGCTGTTGTCGATGTTGTCTGCTGCCAGCACCCGCACCAGGGTACCCATCACGTCGTTGTACATGGCCATGGCTCAATCCCCTGTGTAATTGGTGCCGCCGGCGCCGCGGCGGTTGTTCTGTTCGTAATAGCTGCTGACATCGGTGGACCGAACCGGCCCTGGCTGAATGCGCATACCGTTGGCCTGCTGACACGCAGCAGTGAGGGCGGTGCCCAATTGAAACACCAGATCCTGAAGCGCCAAAGCCTGGCCATCATCGAAGCGAACCCAACCGGACGCATTGCACTGAGAGCAGTCAATCTGGTGAAAAACCCCACTGACGAAGGCCTTCCCTTTGCAGGCTGGGCAAGAGGCCAGCGGGACTATTTCCTTCTTGAAGGCGGGGCCATGCTGCTTTTTCATCATTTTTAAACCTCGCCTTTTATGGTTTCTGAATTTGGCTATAGGCCGCGCCATTTAAGGCCTCGGCGCCATTGTGCGAATTTCCGTTTCTAGTCATGGTCGAGCGGTGAATCAGGTTGAAACCCTTCCCGTCTAACCAGTCGTGCCACTTGTTCAGCGCCTCACGCTTGAGCAGTTCCGCCGAGGTATGGATGTAGGTCTGCACGTTGCGGGTCATCGTGTGGTTCACCAGCATCTCGCCGATCAGGAAGTCGACGCCCAGGTCAGTCCAGCCGGTTCGGGCCACCTTGCGCAGGTCGTGACTCGTCCACTCACCCTTACCCAGGCGCGTGAACACGGCGCAGGCCTGGCTATCACTCATCGGGCCACGGATACGGGCAGGGAACAGGTAGGTGCCCTTGTAGCCCTTGGACGCCTGCCAGTCCCGGTACCGCTCCAGCAGCGCACAAACCTGATGGGTGAGCGGCAGGTGATGCTCACAGCGGGTCTTGGTGTTCTCGGTGGGAATGAACCACTCGCCCTGCTCACCCAGGGTCAGATGCGACCATTGGGCTTGCCGGGTCTCGCCGGCGCGGGTGCCGTGGCATAGCATCATCAAAGCCAACATGCAGTCCTGCGGGTGCTGATCGAAGCCGGCGGCCAGTTGGCATATGACTTCCTCGAGCTGCACCGCCCGCAAGCGAGACGGCTTCGGCTGAATGCGAGCTTTGGTGAAGTCGGTGAACTTGAACCCGGCAATGGGGTTGGCGGTGATCAGGCGCAGCTTCTCGGCCTGGCGGAAGGCGACGACCAGCACGCCCCACATCAGTCGCACGTAGGACAGCGACATTTCGGCCTGCATCGGCCACATAACCAGTTTGTCGAGCGTGGCCCGGTCAACGTCCTCCACCACCAGGGTGCCGAGCCGTGGTTTAAGATGGCATGAGATGATCGATGTGTTGGTGGAGCGGCGCTTCGCTGAGAGGCTGCGATCAACGGACTGGCGGCCAGTGAACCAGTCGAGCAGCTCGCCAACGGTGTGCAGCGTACCGGCAGCGGCGGATGCCTTGGGATCGGCGGCCAGGCGCTCGCGAATCTTAGGCAACGCGCCGACCAACCCCTTCACAGGCAGCTGAGGAAACCCGGCGATCTTGTCCCACTTGTTGCCCGTCACCAGGTACCAGGTGCCGCGCTCGCGGTTTTGATGGAAGCGAAAATACACGCCCGGGTACCGAGCATCCCGCAGGTCACGGATACCGGCGTTACCGGCCTGGCGCCGGATCTCGGCGTCGGTAAACGAGGTGAGCATTGTCTGGGTCATGCCGCAGCCCTGGTTTGTGGTTGGAGTAGGTAGGCTCGTATTGCCTCAATGGCGTCGAAGTGCCCTCGGCAGACGATTGCCAAGTAACCCTGATCGGTCAGCGCCTGCAGGTATGCGTCCTGGGCTGGCGAAACGGCGGCGTCATGCGGCGCCGTTGCCTTGAATTCGATGTACAGCCCGAAGTAACCCCCGCGGGCCATCGGCAGCACCAGGTCAGGGACGCCGGCCTTCACGCCCTGCTCTTTCAGCTTGATCGCCACCAGCTTGTGCCGGTGCCCACCGTTCGGGACGTGGTAGATCAACTTGGCGGCTGCCGGGTAGCGCAGGCTGATCTCTCTGATAAGGGCTGCCTGCTCCATGCCCTCGCGGTCAACTGGTTTTGCACGCGCGGGCTTCTGCTTGAATAGCATCAAGGCGGACGGCTTCAAAGTTTCACCTTTCCTTCGCGAATGAGGATGTCCTGGGTGCGCATGACGCCCTCGGCCAGGTACAACCGAACTTCGTCGCGACTCAATTGCACAGGCGCGCGAAGGCGACCGTCGGCGATGTCGTGGCAGTAGCCGCAGGCCCAGGCAGCCTGGAAATCATTCGGCTTCATGCCCACGCCGCAGGTGCCGCCCAGGCGATAGTGCGCCAGGACAGTGGTGGACGGTTCGCAAGAGCAGCCAGGAAACCGAACCTGGCAGTCACGATCGCGGGCCGCTTTGGTCAGGCGACTCATCGCGAACCGCCCGCTAGCTTGGCGCGAAGCTCGGCCAGAGCCCCCTTACCCACCTCGGGCGTGATTCGCCCGTCAACTTTGGCTGGCAAAGCCTTGGGCATTGGCTGAAGCGGAAGACCGTCAAGCAGGCGCCGAGTTGTTATCGTGTAGTTGCGCTCGAACAGCTTGAGGCTTAGCGCCGTTTCGAGCCTGTTCAGGTTCTCAAACCCGCACTCCTTGGCCGTGTGCCACACTGCGTCATGTGACCACTTACCCTCGCCCGCCATGCTCGGGTGAGCATTTCGCACGGCTTCGCGGTGAGCAGCCGCAAGCGATGGCAAACCGAGCATTTCGGGCGACGGCTTGCACCATTCGATGAATTGCCCCGGGCTCGGGATGAAATCGGATACCTGTTTGCGGGCCTTGATCATGCCGAACTCGATCTGTCCCTGAGTGCGGATGCCTTCGTCGAGGAACGCTTGCATCCACTGGACCTTGGCTGCGCGATAGGTCTCCTTATCGGGCCATGCTTGACGCCAAGCTGAGCGGATCAGGCGAAGCTCAGTGAACAGGTCGTTGATGGCAGATGCCATCTGGCGGCGGCCTTCGTCCTGCGGTACAGCACTTTCGTCTGCTGAGATAAATTCGCCGGCCTTGGGGTTGGCCCAAAGGCCTTGGGTCACTGCGGATACTTGCTTCATCATGACTGCACCCCGCTCTGCCAGTCCGTGCTGTCGTCATCGAATTCAGATGCAGCCGCGGGTTTCGGCCGAAACGGCGTGACGTTGCTGGCCGCAGCGCGGGTCTTGTCGTTGTTCACCCACTTGACCAGCATGCTCACCCATTCGGCCTGGGTGTTAACCTGGTGCTGAGGCTCGTAGTGGGCGGTGAAGGCCACCCTCGACTCTTCGGTAAATAACTCCAGTGCAAGGCCTCGGTGCAGCGCATACGTTTTCAGCAGCTTCTGGTCCGGTACCCAGTCGAGAGTCATCTCGCTTGGCATGCGAGGGTCGACCGCCTCGGGCGCAGAGATAGGGTTTTGATCTTCTCTTCTCTTCTCTTCTTTAGGTAACGCACCGCTAACGATAGAAGCGTTACTTTTACCGTTAGCGGCCTTGTGGTTTGCTACTCTCTTTGCCGTTAGAAGCCTGTTTTTAGCGGTCTTCCCGTTGTGCCGGTCGAAATGAGGCAGGCTTATCACACCGTCCGCTTCGATCATCCACCCGACAGATTTCATGTTCTCGCAGAAACCGATAACGCCAACCAGACGATCTAGTAACTTTTTGCTAACGCTTGGAGCGTTACCGTTTTCGGTTTGTTGGTCGAACCAGCCCCACACGCGCATCAGCTTTCCGACTACAGCATCGGGGTCGATATCTGCCAGGTCCGCGATCTGGCAGACCTCGGGCTTGTCCAGGGTGGTGAGTTCGAATTTGATCCAGTCGCCGGCCATTACGCGGCCTCCTGCAGAAGTTCAGCGAGGCGTGTCAGCCCCTTTGGAGTGATCATTGGGTCGAAGGCAGCGCGGTCGATACCGGTCTCGGGGTCAGGCTTCAATGCAGTAACCTTGTGGGTCATGTAACCGGAGGTTATGCGGGGCTGGTATGCGACCCAGCGCTTGCAGCCGTGACGGCGGAATATCCAGCGGTGCTGTTCAAGCCAGGCGAAGAGTCGAGATGGAGCCACACCAAGTTGCTTGGCGGCATCGATGATGCAGATAGCCCCGCCGGCGGCGGCAAGCCGCTTGATAGCGGCCACCTTGGGCGCCTGATCTGAAACCAATCGCTGAAGCTCTCCGTTTCTGTCGGCGAGATCGGCGGCAAGGCGCAGTGCTTCTGGCAGGGACTGAGGAATGGAGACCTGTCGTGACACGCTTTCAAGTTCGTGCAAACGTGTCACGACACGATGACGAAGAGGGACGCTATAGCCCGTCAGCAGCGTCATGACGAGGTCCGGTGGAAGCAGGTACTCGGTTTGCTTGCGGTTGGATGAGTCGAAATAGATGCATCCAAATTTGGATGCATCTAAGTTCAGCTCTGCCAAGTTGTGCTTGATGTCGCGCACGACGTGGTGATGCTGCTTTCCGGTTAGATCAGCGACCTCCCGGCTCGACATCGTTACGGTATTGCTTGGAGCGACGAGTGTGTTCATAATGGCCCCACAAGTTTTATTGCTGTTGAAAGGACCGCCCTGCCAGGCGGTTTTTTTATGCCTGCGATTCAGGCGGTATGGGTGTCCGGTGCATCCGTGGTAGCTTTCTGATTCAACTCGAAAAGGTCACGGAGACCGGACATGAAGCGTTTTAAGGAAGCTTTTGCGCGCTGGAAAGCCAAGCATTGGGACGAGCAGTACTGGTCCAGCGAAGGGCCTGGATACTCGATGGCAGGGCTTACACCGCCCCCGCTCCGTGCATTCTGGGAAAAGCACAAAGGTTTAGTTTTCAAGGCTGGCCCCTGGCTTGGCGGCCTGATCGGCGGCGCGATAATCCTGAAGCTGATTGGCTTGGCTTAACCTGCCGTCAATGACAGCGGCGCGGGCTTCATCAAGAAGCCTTAAGCGCTGATCGTCGGTCGCGGCGCGATCGAAGCTCACATGAGAGAATGGGAAGGTGTTGCGGCCATGCTTGCTTGGGCGCGCTGTTACGAGTCCCGCGACGAAGCCGAAGGCCATGGCGCCAAGAACCGCGCAAACAACCAACAATCCATTCCCCATCTCTATTCCCTTCCTATGCACTGTATGAATTAACAGCTGATCCAGAATCTCTAACCTGCCGAACTGTTTAGGTGGAAAATTCATCCCATCAAAGCGCTGCTTTGGGAGGGGAACGGTCTTACTTCTTCCGCGGTAAACGTACCGTCCGGGTGCTCTTGGACCTGAATATCCCGATCGGCGCGAAGTGCTTTTGAAATGGCAGGAGAGCTGACGCCAAGTGCCTTAGCGACAGCAGTCTGCCCAATCCTCTGTACCAGCTCTGGCAATGGCGTCTTCTTCATTTCTTGGCCTAACAAGGATGATGTGTGCTTGCGATATTAACCGCCGGTTAGAATCTAATCAACACCGGCGGTTAGCGCAAATAACTTAACCAACGGTTAAATTCTGCGAATGACCAAAAAGAAAGAGTTGTCCCCAGAGCTGAAGGCCGAGTGTGAAGCGGCAAAATCTCTTTTCGTCTCGAAGAAGAACGCGCTCGGCCTGACCCAGGCAAGCTTGGCAGAGGCGGCTGATATATCGGCCGCGGCGGTAGCCATGTATTTAAACGGAACGAATCCGCTCAACGCGAAATTCGCAGCCGTGCTGTCCAGGTTAATGGGCGTCCCGGTCGAACGGTTCAGCAAGCGTCTCGCTAATGAAATCGCGGGACTGACAAGCGTCGATCATCAAGATACTGGCCTATCAGCTTCCGAAATGGTTCGACAGATGCTTGCCGCAAAAGGGAAAGGTCTCTCAGATGTAGCTCGAGCAAGACTGCTCTCGGCTGCTGAGCAAAGCGATTCCGGTAATACCGGTCCTGTCGAATTCTCTCGCCCGGGCCAGGTCGGTGACGAGGTGTGGATTGCGCACTACGACGTGCGCGCCGCGATGGGCGGTGGACAGATCCCGCACGAATATCCTGAAATGCTCCAGGACATCAGGGTCAGCCCCAAGCATCTGCGCGACCTCGGCCTCACCTTCAAAGAACACTTCCATCTGAAGATGATCACCGGATGGGGCCAGTCGATGGCGCCGACGATCAAAGACCGCGACCCGCTGCTCGTGGACATTACGATCCGGGAGTTCACCGGCGACGGAATCTATCTCTTCTCGCACGACGACATGCTGTACGTGAAGCGCCTGCAGAAGAAAGGCAAGGACCGCTTCAAGATGATCTCGGACAACAAGCACCACGACCCAGAGGACATCCGGGTGGATGACACCCACATCCTGGCCCGGGTGCTTTATGTATGGAACGGACAACCGGTGTAACCAAAAATGGCCCTGACCCAGCCCAACCAGCAACTACGCCGCGACCTCAAGGCGATCGCATTCAACCTCAAGCAGTCCTGTGTTGACCTGGGAAAGCTTGCGGAAAAGCTCAGTGATGCTGACGCCATAGCCCTGATGGGGTTGGTGGGTACGCTCTACGAAGAGGCTGATCAATTGATGGGTTATGCGGATGAGGTAAAGAACGGCCGAATAACTCGCGCTGCGGAACAGAAAAAATGACTGCATGGCGAGAGCAGAGCTTTTGGAGCAAGTTTTGGGTCTGGGCCTGGCTGGCGTTCATGGCCGTCTTTACCAGCTACACCGGCGCGTTCTGGCTGGGTGATGGTTCATCTAATCGCAAGCGAGTCTTCAGCCCTGGCTTCGTTGTGCTCTGCGTTTTCGTGGCTGTGGTTGAGCTGATAGCGCTGAACCACTTCTACGGCCGAGGATGAGGTGAAGGCGAGAAGGATTGTGCGGGAAAGGTTTTGATTAAGCCCATAATACCAAGGAGCGGCAATGCACAAAGACACCTGGCTAGACGACTGTCGCCAATGGTGCCAGCGGATAAAGTTCCTATCTGAAGATGTAGAGTGGTCCGAAAAGCCCTCTCATAGCGGATGGCTCGAGGCCACAAGTGGCTTGCTGGATGATCGTCGCGTAACTATTCCTAACCTCTACTTCAAAGGGGAATTTCAGCCTGGGAGAATGGGAGAGCGCGTCAGCTATGGGCTCATGTACCGAGAGGGCAAGGAAAAGCGTCGCGTCTTCATGCTTGAGGTGTGGCCGGAGCATGAGCGGTCCCATAGAGAAAAAGGAATGGACATGTTCGGGCCTCATCTTCATCTTGGTGACGAGCGTTTGGCTCAAGTAACGAAAAAGGTCCGATCGTCGATCAGTGGTGCTACTGAGCGTAGATGGGTTGAGCGATTCGTACGACACGCTAGAATTATGAGCGTTAACGGTCGTTCAATATCAACTCCTTTCGATGACGATCTATTTGGGTAAGGGTATGTGCAGCATTGGATGCGGAGATTTTTTCTCAAAATCGGGGTGGCATTGCCAAACCGTCAATGTTGGTAGCGGTCCAGCTACTTACATCAGCACGCCTATAACATTGCCAGGAGGCAAGCCCCTTGATTTTTACCTGATCAAGCGAGGAAGCCATATCGAATTTACCGATGACGGGATAACCATCTTCGCGCTTCGCTCGCTTGGATACGCTCTCGGCGACAAGAGAAACTGGAAAGGTCTTGAAAATCTCGGCGTACGCCACGGTTTTGAGCTGACCAGCGCCGGAGCCTTTGAGTGCGTTTTTCCTGAGGGCGATCTCGATATCTGGGGGGCGAAGATTCTTCGGCTCATGGCGGCAATCGCTACATGGGAGGAAGACAGGTTCTCCGAGGGAGATACCGACTTCTCATTGACTGAAGAGGTCGAGATGCTGCTTCGGGCTAAAGATCCTGAAAGAAAGCTGCTCAGGAATGCGGCTCTCCGCGTTGGCAAGATCGATGTAACCTTCGATTTTCTGTGGGGAGATACCTATGTTGACGCTGTAGCCCCGGTGCAACAGTCAATCAACGCTCGGCTTAGGAAGGCCGTGATCATCAATAAATCCGAAGAGCCAGTTGATGTATTGTTCATCGTTGATGATCGGGACAAGAAACAAAAAGCCGAGGACGAAATCAATGTTCTCGGCGGGCTGTCCCCAACGATACTGTTCAGCGACTTCCAGGCACATTACAGTTCCGCTGTTCACTGACTCAAGCCCGGCCTAGCGCCGGGCTTCTTGTAACTGGCGAACGCTCTGCTCTGCTATTGTGGCGCCCTCTTGATGCAATGGAAGCAACGAAGAATGGACTCATGGAGGACCCTGGCGATCGCCCTACTGGCGTCGGTCAGCGCGCAGGCCGTATCAGGTGATGGCGCCAACCCTATCGCTGCCGCGATATTTCTCACAATTTCCGCGCCAACCATTTTAATTGGGGCGACCACATCCCTCACGACCGAGCCGCAAAAGGTTTTCAAGTCGGCGAAGGCCGACGCTCTAGCGTTCATTGGTTCGGACGGAGAGATTCGCGGCGCTCAGTTTGAGCAAGCCTCCAGGTACTACCACTCAACCAGCGCACCGCCGCTGATGTCGGACGCTCAACTGGCCCAGGCGATCGCAGCATTTCCTTGAGCCCTCTCTAGCGGCTGAACTGTCGTAATGACGCTTCCCTGCGAGTCAACGGTGGCTGTGCGCCACGAATGGTAAATTGCGGGCTCAATTACTGGAGGGATTCAATGGAACGAAAATTCAGGAATCCGGCAAACGGTCACATTGAAAGTGTTGGCGGGATGTCGTGGCTCGCGGTTGTTTTTTTCGGGATTTTCTACCTTGCCTATAAAGAGCTGTGGGGCCACTTTTTTATCTGGCTGTTGTTGGTTGGAGGCGTCACCGTTCTGACTGGCGGCCCTGGGATGTTCATCGCTGTCCCCCTGGTGACCATCGGGTATGCGATTGGCATCAACGGCATTCTGACGAACTCATATCTTCGTAAGGGCTGGGTTGAAGCATCAGGGGATTCCGCTGGTGCGAAGACTATCGACCTCCGCAACTGCCCTTTCTGCGCCGAGACCATCAAAAAGGCTGCCGTAAAGTGCAAGCATTGCGGGAGAGACATTGAGCCAGCGCGTGCCCCAAGACTGAAAAACGGATGGGTTGCATCAACCGCCTGTCATGACGAAGAAGAACAGCGACGGACAATCGAAGCCATCGCCAGCACCGGACTCCCGGTTGTTCCTATGATTGGCCTGGCCGTGGGTGCCGGCCCATTTGAAACAAAGGAAGAAGCCAACCAAGCCCTCATCACGATGCGCGACGGCACCAGGCTTTTGAGCGAGATCGTCTACAGGGATTCGGTGAGTGGCAAATATCCGCCCTTTACTGATCAGGCTCTTAAATCCGCTTTTCAAGGCTGGACGGTTCGCATAACAGCCCATCCGGGGGACTTAAGCCGGGTTGAAGGCGTGCTTGAAGACCTGGCAGTACCCGTTCTGGCGGTAGATGGGAACACAGTCATCACCGGCCCCTTTGAAAGCGAACAATCCGCTAAAACTGTTGCGGTTGAGCTTTACGACAATTATGAGATTCATTGCCACATGTATTGGGTGCCCCGCCAAACCTAACAGAAAACAGTACCCATCAAGCCCGCCACTGAGCGGGCTTTTTCATGCCCATCAGAACGGCGCCGCCTCCTCTTCCCGCTCAAACTCCGGCTCCCCCTTCCCCGCCGTCTCCACCTCCTGCTGCTCCCAACGCACCGTCACGCTGCCGTCATCATTGAGCGTCAGCTCAAGCTCGTCAGTTGCGGCGATAACGCCTAGAACCTCCTCCCATTCCCTATCCCCGTCAGTGTCCAATCGATGGATCGTCACCCAGCGCTGCGCCTGCGCCACAGGGTGGTTGATCATCGAAGACACCCTCAGAGCTAGACGCTCCATCCCGCTCATTTCTGCTTTTTTATCTTGCTTATTGTGTGCGCCACCCATCATAAACCTCCACGCCATAGCTGTATGAACATACAGTAATCCAGAGATTAACCCATCCCCCTGCAAAATAAATTAACCGCCGGTATTGACTAGATATAAACCGCCGGTTAATTTAGCTCCATCGCCGGATAACAGCCGGCCAGATGGAAGGCAGCGATGAACCGGCCTCAACGGTTCAGAGGGTTGGCAACTGACCCGGGCGTGCAGCGTAAAGCGCCAAGACTAGTTATCCAGCGGGAGAACAAGCCGAAAGGCCCGCGGCTGGAGAAATATTTTGATGGGGCCGGCGGCAGCGCCAGTAGCGGGAAGCCGGCAAGCGACACCAGAAGATTTCACGTCAGCGCCTATATCGGGCGCTTTCGGAAACCAACCGGGAGTCACATTGATGGAAGCAACAATCGTCAGCGGCGCATGGAAGGGTCATCTCGGACGCGGCCTCGCGCCCAAGGAAGTTCAGTACCTGCTGGGCACCGCCCAGGGCAAGACAGCCAAAGAGATTGCCCGCCAGTTCGACGTGGCGGCCTGCACCGTGGCCAAACGTCTCTCCTGCGCCATGTTCAAGCTCGGCGTGAACCGGCAGACAGCAGCAGTTGCCGAGGCCATGCGCCGCCAGATCATCTCGCCGATGTGCATCACCCTGGCCGCGCTGATCGCCATGCACGTAATGATCGGTGACGACGCCATGCGCCGCGATCGCCGGGCACCAGATCGGCGAACCGCACAGGTCCGAATGGTTCGACAGTCCGAGAGGCCAACCCTTACCGCATAACCGACAGCATCACCTCTGCACTTTGACGACAGGGTGCAGCAATGTGGACCGCCGTCCGTTATCCAGTTTACTGGCTGATCGAGCCTCTGCGCGACGGGCTAGTTCATCGCGCATCTGCCCCTTAAAGAAAGTTAGCTCCCATGGAAAGACGGAATCTTTGGCCTGATCGGATTCGTAATCTTGGCAAAAACTCCATAGATGTGTCCGCATGCATCACAACTCGCGACCTGAAACCAAGCATCGCCACTTCCATGTTGTTGATCGCTGTCGTGGCTGTAGATGTGCTCAAGCCCGGCGATGTTGCAGCTAGGACATTTCGGTGCAGCGACTTCCTTAGTCATTCGGTGTTGCCTCACTAGTTGTAGGGACTTGGAGGCTAGCACATCCCGATACAGACGTAACCGCGACCGGGGTCTCACGTTAGTTCAGCTCAGAGCGGAGGATTGGCAGCCATGTGAAAGCACAGATACCAGCACGGCCCCAAAGGGCTCTGCCGGCTTGTCACCTACGGAGGCGTTTGTGACAGAACGAAAGCCCGGTTTCGACCGGGCTTTTTTACGACTTGCCTTTATCCGTCAGCACCCTCCCCTGGGCCCACCGGCACACGCCAGGCGGTCAGGGTGCTGACGAATAAACGCAGCCCCACAGAGGTATCCACCATGCACGCATCAGTTCAACAGCGCGTCGACGGGGTTGCGGCCCTGCGCATGCGCTCCCGCCTTGCCACCGCCGAGTTCTACGCCATGATCGGCAAAGAGCCGCCGGCGCAGCAGGTCCGCTTCCAGATCAAGAACGTCGGCAACGCTTACCACATCGTGGAGCGCTCGACCGGCAAGGTGAAGGGCTTCCGCTGGACCTGGAAGGAAGCGAGCAACTTTGCCCAGGCCCTGGAATCAAGTGCAGACGGCGTGAAGGTAACGCTCTCGGGCGGTGCGCAATGATCGGCGAACCAATGCCGGACCCACGGCGCTCGATCATCGACGATTTGAACCAACAGCTGGACGCGTTCTTCGGCGCCGGTAAGTCAGTGCAAGTGATCCCGTCGGGCGTCAGCGCAGACGCGCCGTTCTTCGGCACCAACTCCCACCAGGTGAAGCTTCGGGCCGAACGCGACAAGCTCTCCCCCGCCGTGCGCGCTGAAGCCGACAAGGGGGTTGTAGCCAGCGTGGCCGCAAAGAACCTGCGCACGCACGTCAAGCGCGTGACGCTGATCGCCGAGGAAAACGGCTTCAGGTTCGCCGAGAAGCCATGAAGCGCATCAACAACCAGGTGCGCCAGCGCCTTCGTCAATCGCAATTCACCCTTCCACCCAGCGGCCTTATGGCCAGTCCGGAGAAGCAGCCATGTCCACAGCCACAGATACAGCCGAGTTTCTTGAAGAACTCAACGGCGGCGCCTTCGCCAGCCAGATCGGTCACGCCATTTCCGAAGTAGCCGCTGGTGTGGTTGACCACGGCAAGGCCGGCAAGCTGGTGATCACCTTGGATTTCAGCCAGATCGGCGAATCGCACCAGGTGAAGATCAAGCACAAGCTCGACTACAAGGTGCCAACCAAACGAGGCACCCGAAGCGAGAACACCAGCCTCGACACCCCCATGCACGTGGGCACCGGCGGCCGCGTGACTCTCTTCGCGGAAAAGCATGACCAGCTGTTCAGCCGCGACGACGCGCCAATCCCAAAGCGGACCTAATCGACCCCGTCGTACCCTTCCTCCCGCAATCCAAGGAAATAACCGATGTCACTTACCAAAGAAGCACTCCAGCTTATCAACGCCAACGCCTTGGACGCCGCCGGCAAGAAGCTTGATACGCTGATTCCTACCGTGGTCCTATCGGATGACGCCAAGATCATCGATTTGGAGAAGTTCCAGGCCGGCCGCAGTCGCTTCCGGGGCACCTACAGCACCCACTCGCTGGCAGACTTCAGCGCCTATGTGGTTGAGCGTGCAGATCTCGGAGCGCGCGGCTTCATTGATCAGGACGCGATGAGCTGTGTCCTGCTGTTCAACCTGGGCACTGCCGACGTACCTGGGCACGCCGATGACCGCGCCGTTCTCAAGCTTAAGCCAACCGCGGGCTATATCGCCGCGCAAAGCATCGGCGGGCGCGGCATCAGTCAAAAGGATTTGAGCGACTGGATCGAAGACTGGCACCAGTACCTCACCCCGGTTGACGAGGCAGGCAACTCCATCCCGGTAGCCAAGGCCATTGCCGCCGTGCGCACCATCACCATCAAGGCTTCCAGCGAATCGGAAACAACCGTGGGTGAGACCAGCGCCAGCCGTAGCGCGATGGATCAGATCGAAGCGCGCAGTAAAGAAACGCTGCCGGTGTCTCTGCATTTCAGCACGATCCCATTCGAAGGACTGACCGAGCAAGTCATCACCCTTCGGCTGTCGGTCATCACCAGCGGCGCGCAACCTGTCCTGAAACTGCGCTGGGTGGGCGAGGAAGTCCAGCGCGAAGACATCGCACAGGAATTCAAGTCCGTGCTGCAGGAAAAAATCGGCGAGGCCGCCGTCTTGTCGCTCGGCGCGTTCGATCCAAAGTGAAAAATAGGTGGCTCTCATTCTGAGTGCCACCTACAACTCACCATCCACGTGGATAGAAAGCAAACTAAACAGGCTCCTTAGATTGAAATCCAACAATAAAATCAAAAACACCCATATTTAACCCATCAAACCTAACAGTGCATACAAGCAAGAAAAGCCATATAGCAGACAAAAACAAGCCGGCATATATTGGTATTCGACTGGAAGAAAATTTCTGCATAATGAATTTATTCATAAAGAATGCATCAGGCCTACTCTCCACGATACTTTTCATAATTAGATCCTTATTTGTATCCTCTTGAAACAAATGAACCAAGAGAGCTCTATTCTCAAGCTTTGCTTCTAGGTCCTTATCTAAAACAATGCTCCGCTTCGTTAGTTGCCCCCGCAAGACCCTATGATACTGCGTGATTTTTGTCATTGCTTGTTCAGATCGCTGGGTGTTTATTTCCCAGTGAACCTGCCAGTACTTCGCCCCGGCTGCCATGCATGCTTGAAGTATTGATATCCCCAGCCCAGCCAAACATATTAAAAAGCTCACAACTGGAATCTGTCCTGAAGACTGACATATGCCAGCTAGCAAAACGCCTTGAAAAATCATAAAGAAGTTATTTCGTTGCACGAGTTGAGAAATCTCAAAATTTCTTAACTCAATGCAAAGCTTGTAGATCGCCTTCCATGCAGCTAAATCGCCTACAGCAGCAGTAACTGCATGCTCAGCCGCCTTTTGTTCTTCAATTCCTGAGAGCTTTTTCTTGGAACGCTTAGGTAAAAGCGTGCGCACATCTACTTCTTCACTCACCGAACTACTCCCTAAACCGGCTCCATGCCGGTCACCCGTAATACCCCAACCCAAACCAAATTGCCACCACCGGCCACCGGGGGGCGGCGCCTGACTGGAGATAGTCCATGAGCAACTACATGTACAAGACCACCGACCCTGCCGTGGTTGCGGCGGTCATCGCCTGGGAAACCAAGCGCAAAGAGTGGGACGCCCAGCGCGCCAAACTTGGCCAGGTGTTCGGGGGTGCGGCCTCGCCGATGCGGTCAGGTAATCGAAGCTACGTCGGCGGCGTGAAGATCAGTTATAGCCACGAACTAGACGTGCACTGGTGCCGCCCCGACCAGTACGACTACCGTGCCCTGCGTTCAAGCGCCAAGCAGGCGAAAGGAACACCAAAGAAAGCGCGCGCCGCCCAGGTCGTCGAGCATGAGCGCCTTTCGGCACTGTGGAAGGAGCATTGCCCCGCCAGTATCGACATGGACGAGGTATGGGAGGCGATCGGCCTGAACCCCGGCGCGCTGTGGATGTGCGGCGGTGTGTTCTTGGAGTTGGACGGGGTCGTGTACCTGAACCTCGGCCTACGTCTTGAGGATGGAAACGAGAACATCGAGGGCGCCGCCGAAATTCTGGGTAGCGAATTTGAAGCCGCACGCCAGCGAGTGCTGGGACAGCGCCAGGCCGCGTAAACCGTCCAGCCTGCCGGTCACTTCAATACCCCATATCAACGAATCACGCCAGCCGGCGAGGATGCCTTATGCATGTCTTGTTCTGCAGTTACGGAAATGACTCCATCGCCCTGATCCAGTGGGCGCATGAGCGCGGGCTGAAGGATGTGACCTGCCTCTACTCCGACACTGGCTGGTCCGCAAGCTGGTGGAACGAACGTGTAGCCAGGGGTGAGGCGCTGGCTCATGGCTACGGGTTCGCCACGGCCCGCACGAAGTCGGAGGGGATGCTTGAACTAGTCAAGCGGAAACGTGGATGGCCAGGCGCCGGCGGACAAGGCCAATTCTGTACCGCAGAGTTAAAAGTGATCCCAGCATTGGGTTGGCTCAATTCCAACGATCCAGACAAAGAGGCCACGGCAATGACCGGCGTGAGGCGCTGCGAGAGTAGGCACCGTTCGGACGCAGAGGAACACATCATGGAATCAGAGCGACATGGCGGCCGGGAACTATGGCAGCCCCTAGTGCGGCACGACAATGCGATGCGTGACGCCCTACTCCATCGTGCAGGTTTCGAGGTGCTACCTCACCGGTCGCTTGAGTGCTACCCGTGCATCAACGCGAATATCGACGACATCAGGTTGCTTTCCGAGGACCGGATAAAATTGATAGACATGACCGAGAGAGACCTGGGCCTCACCAAGAAAGGAAAGCCTCGAGTGATGTTTCGCACAGCGCGCAGGAAAGGTGCCGTTGGCATCCGCGCGGTTGTGTCGTGGGCCGCCGCGCCCAGGCCGCGCGATCAGATGGAAATGTTCCAAGCCGAGTGCGACTCTGGCTATTGCGGCGGATGAGCAAGACACCATCAGATGAGCAACCATCCCGGGCATTCATTTAAAGATGTCCGCCGAGCAAACAAGGTCGATGCCCCTTAAGAGGCTAAGAATTTCCTCTATAAAAGCCAGTCAAGAGGTTTATAGTCACTCCTCGACCTTGCTGACTCCTCTAACTGATCAAACAGTAATCCGACAAACATCCTCAAACCGTAAATATCGTCATCAAATTCAATGTATCGTCCGTCGTAGTCCAGCTCAATGTTTGTCGTATCAAACATTTTATGCGTCCACAGGCCACCAGAGTCCAAATAAACCAAACCTGATGAGTTCTTAATTATAGGATTCCGATAACAAAAATCCCCCAGACTCGATACTTTAGATTCAAACCCGAAAAGAGCGCAGACTGGATAGTAGCTTTGTCCACCTTCAAGCTTTCCTTTACCTGCCATTTTCAGGCCTTGCGGATTTTCTGGATCGAAGCATTCGATCATCCTAGAAAACTGGTCCAAAGCCCTACCATCTACAACGCTTTTAACCTCAATAACTCTTAATACAGAGTCTATAAGATATACCCCTCGACCTGCCGTCTCCAAAATTGGAGGCATGGTTCGCTTATCATATATAACAATATCAACTTGAACGCTCTCGGAGCCATTTTTGTCCACAACAACGCCAGAGCCAACACCAAAATGAAAAGGCAAAAATTGCTGCAACAAATTGATCACAAACGATTCTCTCAAGGCGCCCTTTTCGCCTTTATGAAGCACCCCTCTCGTAGCAGAAAACATCGCTCTTAGCTCTGCAACTCTCGCTCTGAATATTTCTTCAAACACATGAAGCTCCTCTACCGAGATAAGTTAACAAGTCACTCAATATCACAATTCAAACTTTTGTAAGTTACTAGCAAAGCTTAAATTCGCTCCACTGCTACCTAATGTCGACTGTCGCCTCATGGTACGTTACGCCTGCGCCAACAAAATCTCAAACCGTTATCTAGATGACTCGCTCAGCAATTAGCCTTGCTCCAAGCTCACGCCCAGCAACCTGCGCCAGGCCACGGTCAACAAAGGTTCGGTACCCCGCAACAACCAGCACCACCACCTCATCACCACGCTTTACCTCGACGTTGATACGCCAGGTCTCCCGGCCCTCCTCGTCCTTGTCGCACTCCATGTAGTTCCAAACCTGAAAGCCTTCGATCTCATCGTAGATATCGTGCTTTGTCATGGTCCAGCCCATTTAGAGGGAGTGGCCATCGTAGCACCACACCCCGGGCATGGCCCGGCAAGGATCCCCTATGTCCGCACAAAATAAGAAATGCACCTTCGATTTCAAAACCCAATACGGACTCGGCTTCAACCCACAAGATGATGAAATCGTTGTCGACTTCTTCTGTGGCGGCGGCGGTGCAGGTACCGGCTTGGAAATGGGCCTGGGCCGCACGGTGAACGTGGCGAAGAACCACAGCCCTCAAGCGATCAGCATGCACACCGTTAATCACCCAGGCGCCAAGCACTTCACCACCGACGTATTTGAAGGTGACCCGGACACCGAGTGCGGCGGCAAGGCCGTCGGCTGGTTCCACATGTCGCCGGACTGCACGCACCACAGCCAGGCGGCCGGGGGTCAGCCGCGCAAGCGCGAGATCCGCAACCTTTCGTGGATCGGCCTCAAGTGGGCAGGCATGAAGCGACCCCGGGTGATCAGCCTGGAGAACGTGAAGCAGATCCTGCAGTGGGGTCGCCTGATCGCCAAGCGCGACAAGGCAACTGGCCGCGTGGTGAAGCTCGACGGCGACGTGGCTGCACCTGGTGAGGTTGTGCCGGTGGGCCAGCAGTTCCTGATTCCTGACCCCAAGCAGCGCGGCCACACCTGGCGCCGGTTCGTGGCCTTGCTGGAAGGCATGGGCTATGTCGTTGAATGGAAGGTGATCAAGGCCTGCGACTTCGGCGCGCCGACCAGCCGGGAACGCCTGTTCATGATCGCTCGGTGCGACGGGCAGCCAATCGTGTGGCCACAGCCAACCCATGCCAAACATCCCGGCAAAGGCCAGCAGAAGTGGAAAACCGCCGCTGACTGTATCGACTTCACTGAACTGGGCAAAAGCATTTTCGGTCGCAAGAAAGACCTGGCGCCGGCCACCCTGCGCCGCGTTGCCAAGGGTATGAAGAAGTTCGTCATTGATAGCGCGGCGCCATTCATTGTGCCGATCGCAAACTGGTCGGGTGAAACGGTGCAGTCGGCAGACGAGCCGCTGCGCACCATCACTTCCTACCCCAAGGGAGGCGCCTTTTCAGTGGTGAGCCCGATCATCGCACCGGCTACACACCAGGGCAGCGATCGCATCAATGACCCGCTTGAGCCGCTGCCCACCGTGACCTGTGCGAACCGTGGCGAGCTGACGTTGATCAGTCCTACGTTGATTCAGTCGGGCTACGGTGAGCGCCCAGGGCAAGAGCCGCGAGTGCCAGGCCTGGACCAACCGCTGGGCACGGTGGTTGCCGGCGGCGTTAAACACGCACTGACCAGCTCAATCCTGGTGGGGGCTGGTGGGCCAGAGTATGCCGGTCACCCAGTTACAGTAGATCAACCAGTCGGCACGCTCATGACCCGCAGTCACCGCGCGATCGCAGCAGCGCACCTGGTGAAGTTTCGATTCAACGACGCGGGCAAGGCGCTGGACGAACCACTGCCGACCATCACCAGCGGCGGCAACTATCAGCGCCCGGCCGGGGCCGCGCACGCCATGGGCATATCCACGGTGTTCATGGCCCAGATGAATGGCGGCTTCAACGCCACCGACGCCAAGAGCATCGAAGACCCGATGACCACGGTGACCAACACCGGCAGCCAGCAACAGCTGGTGGCGGCGAACCTGGTGCACTTGCGCGGCAACTGCGATGCCCGGAACGTCATTGACCCGCTGCACACCGTCAGCGCCGGCGGCCAGCACCACGGGTTGGTCAGCGCATTCATGGAGCGGGCATTCGGCGGGAGCGTGGGCCAGGGCCTGGATGATCCGGCGCCGACGATCACGGCGGGCGGCGGTGGCAAGAGCTCGCTGGTTTCACTTACGCTCTCGCCTGAGCATGAGGCCGGCGCCCTTCGTGTAGCGGCATTCCTGATCAGCTACTACGGTACCGAGAACATCAGCGCTTGCGACTCGCCTGCGCCGACGATCACCACCAAGGACCGCCTGGCCATGGTCACCGTGATGGTTAAGGGCACGCCCTACGTGATCGTCGACATCTGCTTGCGGATGCTGAAGCCGGCCGAGTTGTACAAAGCCCAAGGCTTCCCGGCCGATTACATCATCAGCCACGGTGCCGACGGCAAGCCGTTCACCAAGACTCAACAGGTGCACATGTGTGGCAACAGCGTCAGCCCGCCGCCGATGGCAGCACTGGCACGGGCAAATGACCCGTGGCGCAATGAGCAAAGCCAATCTGTCGCGGCGTAAATCAGAGCCATGGCAAAGCCGCCATCCACTCGGCGAGGCGTAGCAAAATCTGGCTAAACACCTCAATCAAGACTTGGTACATGAGTTCAGCGATGAGTTGTTTCATGCGGTAGCGCTCCGGCTTGGTTGATAGCCAAAGCTTGGCGTCACGACACTTTTGAAAACAGCCGTGAGACTTGTGCGGAGCCTTCTTACAACTTTCCCCCTTGACATCACTTCTGGTCGTGACGCGGCCATTGAGGAGTCCCCATGCCTACAGAAAAAAGCATCCCCAAACAAACCAGGGCCCAGCAATTCGTCGACAGCATGATCCGGTGCCGCGGCATCGAGTTCGCCAAGCTGGGCATGATGGTCGAGGTGGAAGGTGACCTCGGCACAATCGTCGGAATGAACGGCTCAGCGAATCTCGATGTTCAGTTCGCCAACCAGTTGAAGTACGGCAAGCACACGCACAACTGCCACCCAACCTGGAACGTCAAATACTTCGACGCCGCGGGCAAGGTGATTGCCCATTTTGACGAGTGCAAGTGCGTGTTCCGGCCGATCAAGGAGGCAGCATGATCAATCTCTTCTGGCGCCTGGTCGCCAAGCTGCTTGCGCGGCCGGCGGTTGCCGCCTGGCTCATCGCGCGCGCCCAGCGCAACCCGTACCTGCACATCATGTCCGCCGACGGCACCGAGATGTACATGGGCCGCTGGTGGCTGTTCAATCCCTACTCCCGAGAAACCCACAAGCCAGCGCTGTGGTGGTGCCCGTGGTCGTTCCGCGTGCACCACATCATGCGTCCCGACGAAGACCGGGATCTGCATGACCACCCATGGAACGCCCGCACCATCATCCTGCGAGGCTGGTACACGGAACAGCGGCTGCTCGACCATGAAGACCCAGTGCTGTCAGGCCTGAACGTGCCGGCCGGCGCCCAGGCCACCGAATGCATCGACCGCCACGCCGGCGACACCGCTCGGCTCAACCACGGCGAGTACCACCGGATCGACGAGCTATCGCCCGGCGGCGTCTACACCCTCTTCATCACCAGCAAGTGGCGTGGTGACTGGGGCTTTCTGGTCAACGGCGTGAAGGTGCCATGGCGCACCTACACTGGATCCGACAATTAGAAGGTTGTGCGCAGCGAAGTACTGGGTTTTATTCTGGAGTCGCGTATAGATGGCTCACACAAGTTCCGCAAACAGCCCTTCCAAGTTTGGCAGCACTCGTCCTTGCGGATTCCTCTGAAAGACAACTCAGGCTGATCCAAGTGGTTTCGCTGAATGTTGCCTTTTTGCAGATTGACTGAAGTTGAGATTTACACTCTCTGGGGTCTTGGCTGGTCAGCCTCCCCTCAAAAATATGGTGTTCGTCAGTTTCGCCGCGCTTGCGTATTGAATAAGTGATCATTCCGTAATCTCAATTGATGATGGCGGTACGCCATCCTCAATGATGCCTAGATTTACAAATCATTAATACCCTCCCTCTTCAAAGTCAGCCGCTATAGCGGCAAGGATTCGGCATCAGGGATAGGGAACAAATTCTCCCAACCACTCTCGGGCAATCGGAACCGCATATTCGAGCAACTCAAGCGGAACATCCGGTATGAATAACGTCACCTCGAATCGAAGCGTTTCATCATTTCGAAATATCTCAAACAACGGTCCGTTGTTACCCCTCCAGCACTCCATCGCAAGTCCATCGCGTCCTTCGACGACACTTGAGGCGCAGCAAAATCGATATTCAACTCCGTGTACGACCACATCGCACCTCCCTATCTGAGGAGGCAACGATAACTCTCCCCTCTATGAATTTGATAGCCGCTGTGGCGGCAAGGACGAAGTCATGCCTGAAGAAAAAGTCGTGATGTACGAATCCCCACAAGCTGCCAGCATCCAAACCGTCACAGGCTGGGTAGGCGCTGATGGCCGCTTCTGGGGCAAAGATGAGCATATGGCGCGCTGGTGTGGCGCCACCCATCGCCAATGCGAGAAGAATCCGGATCATCCGATCCACGAGATTCGGAGCTACTGCCAGCAGTGTCACCAGGAAAGCCGCCAAGCGAAGTTCGCAGCGATGCCCGTCAAGGAGTGGTCCGGCGAACCGTTGGTAATATTCGACAGCGACCAATATTTCTTCGACGAAGACAGCCTGCGCGACTACCTGATCGACAGCGATATCGAGCTGGCCGACCTGCAGCTCTGCATCTGCGAGCCGAACATGCCACGAGAAATAGATCCTTCGGACGTATTTGGCGACGACCTACCGGAGGACGGCGAAATCCGCGACGAACAGTTGTTCGCGGCATTCGAGTTGCTGAACGAGATGATCCGCCAATCCGAGCCCCTTTCGTGGTCGGAAGGCGAGTTCGCCGCGCAGCTCCCTCAGCCGCTCATCGACGAGATCGCCGCCGCGAGGGCCAGCCATGCGCTTGAAGAAAGCTGAGCGCGAGCAAGTTCGCCTGAAATACGGTGGGCACTGCGCCTACTGCGGGGTGCTGCTGGGTGACCGTTGGCACGCCGACCATCTCGCCCCGGTGGTGCGTGAGCTGCTATCCAAGCAGACCGCCGCCGGCACCTGGAAGCTGGTATCAGGCAAGCCGCTGCGCCCCGAGCATGACGTGCTGGAGAACATGATGCCGGCCTGCGCGCCCTGCAACATCAGCAAGGGCGGCCAAACCCTGGAAGGCTGGCGGAAATGGATCGCCGGGCACATCAACTCCCTCAACAGCTACCACCCTATCTATCGCCTGGCCAAGTCCTACGGACTGATCGCCGAGACTGGCGCGCCGGTGGTGTTCCACTTCGAAAAGGAGAATCCATGAGCATCATTGACGACGTAATGACCGACAAGATCACCCTGCACGGCCTGGGCTTTGTGCAGATCCAGTTGGAAGGCAAACAGCGCATGCACGTCTGGCACCCTGAGCTACCGCGCCGGGCGTGCTTTGAACACTCGGCCATCCACAATCACCGCTTTGATTTTGACTCCCTGGTAATAGTGGGCACGCAGATCAACGTTGAATTTGCCGAGTTGCCGCCCGCAGCTGCCTGTTTCAAGCAGGCAACGCATGAGCTGTACATCCATGAAGGCGCCCGCAGCGCCAGGGGCGGCCGGCCATGGGTGCGCAATGGAACTGTAGAGATGCTGCAAACCGGCCGACAGGCTATTGCTGCCGGGTCGACGTACCGCATGCGGGCCTACGACTTTCACCAAACAGAACCAGGTGGTGACGGAAAGGTAGCGACGATCCTGAAAAAGGGTTGGGAGGGCCAGCAAGGCGCGCAGTCGAGCTGCGTAATAGGAATTGAGCCCGATGGCGACTTCGACCGGTACCAGTGGTCACCGGCCCAGCTCTGGGAAATTGTCGCCGACGTGATGCTCGGCCAGCGGGTGAACCCATGACCGAACAGAACACCAAAGAATTTTATTCTACCGAGCTGGCCTCTCAACGTGCTGCCGACTGGTGCAAGCGAAATCCAGCGTGGCGGCGGATCTGCGATATTCCGGACCACTCGATGTTTTATAAAACTTACGACGAGATCCCGAAACGAGAACGCGCCTACTGGGAAAAAAACGGTGGCGAAGAATATTGGCGGGAATTAGGTACCGCTGAAAGCAAGGTGCCTACGGGGTTCATCACCGGCAAGGGCGAGTTTTTCGACCACGTTCTCAAGGTCCCTCTCCATCACAACTTGATGATGGTTTTCCGTGTTGGTAGAAGCTGGAAGCCATAACCCTTTAGCCCTAACCCCAATCCCCCTACATGCCTGCCGGTGCGGTACTTCATGGCAGCTGACTATCGACCCATCGCTCAGCCGCCGCCATCGCATCATCAATAGCGGACGGGTAGTCGGGCCAAGGCCCCATCAGCTCAGCTGCGACTTCGCCCAGGCCATGAATGGGCGCCGGCTCGATGATCTTCGCAGCGACCGGTGCTTTGTCGTTAGGGCGCCGCCAGACGAACTTGAGAAACATCGTTTGGCCGCGGTACGCGTGCGCAATTGGCGCATCTAGTTGATGGGGCACGCGCCCTCCTGGCGACTGGGTGGGATGAATATCCGTTTTACACCCATCCAAAAGACACAGATATCCGGGCAAAACGCCATTACTCCAATCCCCTATATGCCTGTCGGTGAGCGGCGGGCGAGGTATTCCTGCATGTCCGAATCAGAAGAAGTCACCAAGCTGAAAGCGGAAATCGCCCAGCTTCGAAAGCACCTGGTCAGGCATCACCAACTGACTGACGCGCCACTTCTCAAGAATTATGAGCCCTACAAGAGCCTGAACAAGCCCACGCAAGACGACTTCAACGCAGTTCTGGATGACCTTCGCCGCAAAGGCGCCAGCATTGATGGCGACAACGCCTACAAGCGCGATCTGTGCGACGCGGTTGTCGGCGCCTTGGCCATGGGCGCGCAAAACTCCAACTCGCCACCGGCCGGGCATTGGGGCCAGCGCTTCTGGGATATCGGGCGAGGTGAAGCCGAGGCGCGGGAAGAGTTGATCGCGGCGCTGAAGCTGAACCGCGAGAACCTGCGCGCCTGCCAGGCAACCATCCACCTTTGCGGCGGTTTTGACCCTGCCTATGTGAACGATGCCCAGGCGGCGATGAAGGTAGCAGACGAGGCACTGGCCAAGTTCTCTACATAACCCACCCACCTTCTGCCGCCCAGCGCGGCAAGGACAACCCATGTTCGCTATGAAACTCACCCTGATACTGCTGGGCGCTTTGCTGTACCTGGTAGGAACCTTCGGCTGGTTCATCTGGATCGGCCCCGACCTGGTTGGCACCGGCACCACAGAGGCGCTGCTCTACGCATTCGCCGGCACATGCGCCTGGCTGCTGATCACATTCGGCCTGGCAATCCACATCATCAAGACAGCGCGGCCCACGGTGGGCGGGAGGTAGCTATGGCAAAGGTGCTGGCGCAAATTACAGTCAAGCTGCCACGCCTCATGGAGGCGGGCGAATACAGGAAGTTGCGGTACGTCGGCGGAAAGCCGAGCCTGCAGCAGTTGAAAAAATGGATTGAGGAAGGCGAAGTGATTGGAGAGGTAAAAGGCGGGATGTATTTCGTGGACGTGCAGGCGGCGGTCATGGGGTCGAGTGACCCGCTGCTGGCCAAAATGCTGGAGATCGGGTGATGGCTGCCCGGCCCCGCACGCTGCAGAACAGAAAGCTGCCGCCTAACCTTTACCCCAACGGGAAGTACTGGCGATATCGCAACCCGGTCACCGGCGTGATGACCAGTATCAACCGCCCGCTGGAAGAGGCAATCAAGCTGGCCAGGGCGGCAAACCTCAGATTTGCAGAGCTCGTCGTCGATGACGGTTCGCTGCTGGCTGTGCTGACCGGCGACCGCCTCCCGATCGTGAGCAACCTGCTGACGCGCTTCGAAGAAGAATGGTTGCCGGGGCGCACCTATGCCGCGCGCACCCTGGAGGAGATCAAGTTCAAGATCGAGCGGTACCGGCAGGACCTGGGCGATCGTTTGATCGGGCAACTGGATGTGCTGGCAATGGCCGAATACTTGGATAACTTCAGCAACAACGCCTACACGAAGCACCGCGGGCTGTGGGTGCAGATCTTCGCCTTCGCGGTGGCCAAGGGCCTGGCCGAACGAAACAACGCCGAACTGACCCTGGTGAAGAAAGAGGCCGAGAAAAAGCGCCAGCGCCACACGCTCGATGGACTGAAGCTGATCATCGATGCCGCGACAACGCCGCCATGGCTGAAGCGGGCAATTCGCCTAGCCCTGGCCAGCCTTCAGCGCCGGGACGACATCGTGACCTGGCTGAAGTCTGCAGCTGATATGGAAAAGAACACCCTCACGGTGTCGCCAGGTAAAACACAGGGATACGAGAACCCGGTACACCTGAAGATCACCATGGGCGCAACGCTGCGGGAGGTAGTCGGGGAGTGCCTGCGGTCGCCGCTCGCCTCGCCCTACCTGATTCACTACAAGCCCAAGGCCCGCCGGCGGGAACAGATAGACGCTAAGGATCACTGGACATCCGTGACGCCGGACTACTTGACCAAGGAGTTCAGCAAGGCCAGGGACGCGGCTCACGCCTATGACCACGTGCCGGCCGGTGAGCGACCCACTTTTCACGAGATCCGCGCTTTGGGAGCATGGCTGTACGAGCAGCAGAAATTCCCACAGGAGTACATCCAGGCACTCATGGGCCACGCGGACGAGAAGATGACGAAGCACTACCAGGAGGGGCACGACGAAAAGAAGATCGAGTATGTCGAGGTGGGCGCCGAGTTGGCGTTTTGAGGTGGGAGTTTTGCAAAAGTTTTGCAAAAGTTTTGCAAATCGCGGAAAGCAAAAAGGGGTCACCGTTTCCGATGACCCCTCTAGACCGCCCAGCAGAGCGGATTTTGTTTGGTAGGCGCGATTGGACTCGAACCAACGACCCCCACCATGTCAAGGTGGTGCTCTAACCAACTGAGCTACGTGCCTGCTGTGAGGCGGCATTCTACGGAATTCCGTAGGGGTGTCAACATCTTTTTTGCAGCTAACCCTATGAATATGCGAATTTTTTATTCGCGGGTCAGGCGCCCGCGAATTACGGGTGGCTGGCAGGCTATTTTCAACTCAGGTAGCATCGTCGCACTCGTAAAAAATATAAAACAGAGGTTCCAGGATGGCGAACACCCCCTACCCCCAGTCGTATTACGCCGCCTCCGCGAACGCGGTTCCGCCGCGTCCGGCGCTGCAAGGTGAGGTCGAAACCGATGTTTGTGTGATTGGCGCCGGTTATACCGGTCTTTCCAGCGCGCTGTTTCTGCTCGAGAACGGCTTTCGCGTGACGGTCCTGGAAGCCGCCAAGGTGGGTTTTGGTGCGTCCGGTCGTAATGGTGGGCAGATCGTCAATAGCTACAGCCGCGACATTGATGTCATCGAGCGCAGCGTCGGGCCCAGGCAGGCGCAGTTGCTGGGCGAGATGGCCTTCGAGGGCGGCAGGATCATTCGTGAGCGCGTGGCCAAATATCAGATCCAGTGCGACTTGAAGCATGGCGGAGTGTTCGCCGCGCTCAACAGCAAGCACATGGGCCACCTGGAATCACAGAAGCGCCTGTGGGAGCGTTACGGCCATACGCAACTGGAACTGCTGGACGAGCGTCGCATCCGCGAAGTCGTGGCGTGTGACAACTATGTAGGCGGCCTGCTAGACATGAGCGGTGGGCATATCCACCCACTTAACCTGGCATTGGGCGAAGCGGCGGCCGTCGAGTCCCTCGGCGGCACAATCCATGAGCAGTCGGCCGCCGTGCGTATCGAGCGCGGCGCCAACCCGGTGGTGCATACCGCCGAAGGCAAGGTCAGGGCCAAGTTCATCATCGTTGCGGGCAATGCCTACCTGGGCAACCTGGTGCCGGAGCTGGCGGCCAAATCAATGCCGTGCGGCACCCAGGTGATTACCACTGCGCCACTGGGCGACGAATTGGCCAGGACCTTGTTGCCGCAGGACTACTGTGTCGAAGACTGCAACTACCTGCTCGACTACTACCGCCTCACGAGCGACAAGCGCCTGATCTTCGGCGGCGGCGTGGTGTATGGCGCGCGGGACCCGGCGAATATCGAGGCGATCATCCGGCCAAAGATGCTCAAGGCGTTCCCGCAGCTCAAGGACGTGAAGATCGACTACGCCTGGACCGGCAATTTCCTGCTGACCCTGTCGCGCCTGCCGCAGGTGGGCCGCCTCGGCGACAACATCTATTACTCGCAAGGCTGCAGCGGCCATGGCGTGACGTATACGCACCTGGCCGGCAAGGTCCTCGCCGAGGCATTGAGAGGCCAGGCCGAGCGCTTTGACGCCTTTGCCGACCTGCCCCATTACCCGTTCCCGGGTGGACAGCTGTTGCGCACCCCCTTTGCCGCAATGGGCGCGTGGTATTACGGGCTGCGGGACAAGCTGGGTTTTTGATGAACAAGGGGAGCCGGTTCGCCGGCTTCTTGCCCGGAACGACAAATCGCGGACACAAAAAACCCCGGTCTTTCGACCAGGGTCTTTGCTATCGAATCAAGGTCCGCCAATGGCTTCGCTTGTGCTTCAAGGCGTTCAGTGGGCCTTGAAGCTGATATGGCGCAGCGGACGGGACTCGAACCCGCGACCCCCGGCGTGACAGGCCGGTATTCTAACCGACTGAACTACCGCTGCGTATCGCTTGGCTGACTGAGCGTAAAGCCTCAATCACCTTTAAACATCTGATCGATCAACCTGGGTTGTTCAATCTCAAGTCCGACACATCGAACCTGGAAAATATGGCGCAGCGGACGGGACTCGAACCCGCGACCCCCGGCGTGACAGGCCGGTATTCTAACCGACTGAACTACCGCTGCGCGTCGGTGCAACCTTTAACGTTGCGTCTTGCCCTAAGGCAAAACTCTCAAGAAGTGGTGGGTGATGACGGGATCGAACCGCCGACCCTCTGCTTGTAAGGCAGATGCTCTCCCAGCTGAGCTAATCACCCTTTGCTTCGTTGAGGCCGCGAAATTTACGCAGATAGCGGACCTAAGTCAATAGCCCGCTTGAAGTTTTTCTGAAAAAGACAAAAATGCTTCAAGACCGCCCTACTCGCTGTAGATCATCTTCTTGCTCATTCCGCCGTCCACCACGAACTCCTGCCCGGTGACAAACCCGGCCTGGCGCGACAGCAGCCACGCCACCATGGCCGCCACGTCCTCCACCGTCCCTACCCGGCCCGCCGGATGCTGCGCATGGTCGGCATCGGTAAGCGGCTCGGCCCGCCGCGCAGCAGGATCTCGCGCATCGATCCAGCCGGGGCTGACCGCATTGACCCGCACTTCCGGCCCCAGGCTCATCGCCAGGGCGTGAGTCAGCGCCAGCAGGCCACCCTTGCTCGCCGCGTAGGCTTCGGTGTCCGGCTCCGACTGGCGGGCCCGTGTCGAGGCCAAATTGACGATAGCGCCACCATGGGCGCGCAGGTACGGTGCGCAATGCTTGGCCAGCAGCATCGGCCCACTGAGATTGACTGCCAGCACGCGGTTCCAGTACGCCAGGTCGAGGCTTTCCAGGGTGATATTGCGTGGATCGGCCACCGCCGCATTGCACACCAGCGCATCCAGGCGCCCAAACTGCCCCAATACCTCGGCGACACCCTGGGCCACTTGCTTCTCGTCGGCCACGTCCATGGTGATAAACCAGGCATTCTCGCCCAGCACCTTGGACACCCTGGAACCGCGCTCGCGGTCCAGGTCGGTCAACACCACCTGCCAGCCTTCGCTGATCAGCCACGCCGCAATCCCGAGGCCAATGCCGCGCGCCGCACCGGTCACCAGCGCAACGCGCCCATTACTGGCCGCTGCGGCCTCCATGGACCACTCGGTCACAAAGCCGCCAGCCCGCGGGCCAGGTCAGCCTGCAAGTCGGCGACATCTTCCAGCCCGACCGCGACGCGAATCAGGCTGTCACGGATGCCCGCGGCTTCGCGCTCCTGCGGCGCCAGGCGCCCGTGGGAGGTGGTGCCCGGGTGCGTGATGGTGGTTTTGCTGTCGCCCAGGTTGGCGGTGATCGAGATCAGTCGCGTGGCATCGATAAAGCGCCAGGCGCCCTCTTTGCCGCCCTTCACCTCGAAACTCACCACCGCGCCGAACCCGCGCTGCTGGCGCTGGGCCAATGCGTGCTGCGGATGACTCTTGAGGCCGGCGTAATGCACCTTCTCGATACCGTCCTGCTGTTCCAGCCATTCGGCCAGGGCCTGGGCGTTGGCGCAATGGGCCTTCATGCGCAGACCGAGGGTTTCCAGGCCTTTGAGGAAGATCCACGCGTTGAACGGGCTCAGGGTCGGGCCGGCGGTGCGCAGGAAGCCCACCACTTCCTTCATCTGCTCGCTGCGACCGGCCACCACGCCGCCCATGCAACGGCCCTGGCCGTCGATGAACTTGGTGGCCGAGTGCACCACGATGTCCGCGCCCAACTTCAACGGCTGTTGCAGGGCCGGGGTGCAGAAGCAGTTATCCACGATCAGCATCGCGCCCTTGGCGTGCGCCACTTCGGACAGCGCGGCGATATCCACCAGCTCAGCCAGCGGATTGGACGGCGACTCGACGAACAGCAGCTTTGTATTGGGCTTGATCGCCGCATCCCACCCGGACACATCCGCCAGGGGCACGTAGTCCACTTCGATACCGAAGCGCTTGAAATACTTCTCGAACAGGCTGATGGTCGAACCGAACACGCTGCGCGACACCAGCACGTGGTCGCCGGCGCTGCACAGGCTCATCACCACCGCCAGGATGGCAGCCATGCCGGTCGCCGTGGCCACCGCCTGCTCCGCGCCTTCCAGGGCGGCAATGCGCTCTTCGAACGCACGTACGGTCGGGTTGGTATAGCGCGAGTAAACGTTGCCCGGCACTTCACCGGCAAAGCGCGCGGCGGCGTCGGCCGCCGTGCGGAACACATAACTGGAGGTGAAGAACATCGGGTCACCGTGCTCCCCTTCCGGGGTACGGTGCTGGCCGGCGCGCACAGCCAGGGTATCGAAAGCTACGCCATCGAGGTCGCTGTCCAACCGACCGGCATCCCATTCCTGACTCATGCTGCCACTCCTCATATATTCTTTATTTAAGATACAAAACCGGCCCCTCAGGGCCGGTGTCTACTCAGTTGTTGTACAGATCGATGATCGCACTGACCGCCTGGGTCTTGATCTTGGACGAGTCGTTGCGCGCCTGCTCGATCTTGTTCAGGTAGGCGTCATCGATATCACCGGTCACGTACTTGCCATCGAACACGGCGCAGTCGAACTCGGCGATCTTGATCTTGCCGCCGCCCACCGCTTCGATCAGGTCAGGCAGGTCCTGGTAGATCAACCAGTCAGCACCGATCAGGTCCGCCACGTCTTGCGTGGAACGATTGTGGGCGATCAGTTCGTGGGCGCTCGGCATGTCGATACCGTATACGTTCGGGTAGCGCACGGCAGGCGCCGCAGAACAGAAGTACACGTTCTTCGCACCGGCTTCACGGGCCATCTGGATGATCTGCTTGCAGGTGGTGCCGCGTACGATCGAGTCATCCACCAGCATAACGTTCTTGCCGCGGAATTCCAGCTCGATGGCGTTCAGCTTCTGGCGTACCGATTTCTTGCGTGCGGCCTGGCCGGGCATGATGAAGGTACGGCCGATGTAGCGGTTCTTGACGAAGCCTTCGCGGAACTTGACGCCCAGGTGGTTGGCCAGCTCCAGCGCGGCGGTACGGCTGGTGTCCGGGATGGGGATGACCACGTCGATGTCGTGTTCGGGACGCTCGCGCAGGATCTTGTCGGCCAGCTTCTCACCCATGCGCAGGCGAGCTTTATAGACCGATACGCCGTCGATGATCGAGTCCGGACGCGCCAGGTAGACGTGTTCGAAGATGCATGGCGTGAGTGTCGGCGCAACCGCGCACTGACGGGTGTGCAGCTTGCCGTCTTCGGTGATGTAGACCGCTTCACCCGGTGCCAGGTCGCGGATCAACGTGAAGCCCAGCACATCCAGGGATACGCTTTCGGAGGCGATCATGTACTCCACGCCTTCGTCGGTGTGACGCTGGCCGAACACGATCGGGCGGATGCCGTGGGGGTCACGGAAACCAACGATGCCGTAACCGGTGATCATCGCCACCACGGCATAACCACCGACGCAACGGTTGTGCACGTCGATCACTGCGGCGAACACGTCTTCTTCGGTGGGCTGCAGCTTGCCGCGCTGGGCCAACTCGTGGGCGAATACGTTGAGCAACACTTCCGAGTCGGAGCTGGTGTTGACGTGGCGCAGGTCGGATTCGTAAATCTCCTTGGCCAGCTGTTCAACGTTGGTCAGGTTGCCGTTATGCGCCAAGGTAATGCCGTAAGGCGAGTTGACGTAGAACGGTTGAGCTTCGGCCGAGGTCGAGCTACCGGCGGTCGGGTAACGCACATGGCCAATGCCCATGTGCCCGACCAGGCGCTGCATATGACGCTGGTGGAACACGTCACGTACCAGGCCATTGTCCTTGCGCAGGAATAACCGGCCGTCGTGGCTGGTCACAATACCGGCAGCGTCCTGGCCGCGGTGCTGGAGGACGGTTAGCGCGTCATACAGCGCCTGATTGACGTTCGACTTACCGACGATACCGACGATGCCACACATGCGACGCAACCCCTACTTAATGAATCTTGACTGAACACTCTTACTGAGGCGTTTTGGCCGGCAAGAGGTGTTCCTTGAACGGAAGATCAGCGGGTACGCTGATTCCGCTGGCCAGCCACTGACTGCTCCACCCCAGAATGAGGTTCTTGGACCAATCTGCAACCAATAGAAATTTTGGCACGAGTACCGACTCCTGCCACCACGCATCCTGCTGTACCGGCCCCAGGCTCAACAGCCCGACCGCCACGACCACCAGCAACGCGCCACGCGCGGCGCCGAAGGCCATGCCGAGAAATCGATCGGTCCCGGAGAGGCCGGTGACACGTATCAACTCGCCAATCAGATAATTGACCATTGCCCCCACCAGCAGCGTGGCGATGAACATGATGGCGCAGCCCGCGATGACGCGGGCCGAAGGCGTCTCTATGTACCCGGCCAGGTAGACCGACAGTGAACCACCGAACATCCAGGCTACGACTCCTGCGATGATCCAGGTCAGCAACGACAGTGCTTCTTTGACGAAGCCGCGGCTCAGACTGATCAACGCGGAGATGGCGACGATTGCAACGATCGCCCAATCAACCCAGGTAAATGGCACAGTGCAGCCTACGTACGGATAAGGCGGCGCATTTTAGCAGAGCGCCGGGCTATCGGTAAGCGGTGATTACGGGTGCTTTGCAAATCAATCAATTGGGCAATGGGAACACTGTTTCAAGACCGCCGAAAACCAATGTGGGAGGGGGCTTGCCCCCGATGGCGGTGGTTCAGTATCAGATGTGCTGACTGATCCACCGCCATCGGGGGCAAGCCCCCTCCCACATGTTGACCTTATCGTCCCGCCTAGCCGCGCTCAGGCTGGAAACGGGTCACAAACCCCTTGAGGTTCTGCTGGCGATCGAGCAAATCGCGCAGGCGATCCGCTTCGGCGCGCTCGATCAGCGGCCCGATAAACACACGGTTCTTGCCATCGGCGCTGCGGATATACGCGTTGTAGCCCTGGGCCCGCAGTTTTTTCTGCAAGGCGTCGGCACCTTCACGGTTGCCCAGGCTGGCCACTTGAATCGACCAACTGATCGGCAACCCATTCGGGTCGATACGACTCTGACCTACGTCCGGCTTGCCCGGCGCGGCAGGCTGTGGCGCGACCGGCTTGGGCGCAGGTGTCGGCGCGGCAGGCTTGGCGGCTGCGACAGGCGCTGACGGAGCCGGTTTGACCACAGGAACACTCGGCTGCACCGGCATGGAAGGCGCCTGCTGGGCAGCGACCTCGGCATCGGTCGGCACGGGCTCTTCCTCAGGCAGCGCCTGCGGTTCAGGCACCACCACC
Source organism: Pseudomonas sp. 31 R 17 (assembly GCF_900004915.1). NCBI lineage: Bacteria > Pseudomonadati > Pseudomonadota > Gammaproteobacteria > Pseudomonadales > Pseudomonadaceae > Pseudomonas > Pseudomonas sp. 31 R 17. The sequence continues at coordinate 5,661 of NZ_CVTN01000076.1, read as the reverse complement.
GGTTCCACCTGAACCTGGGGCACCACCGGCGCCTGGGGCGCAGCGGGCGCTTCAACCACTATCTGGCGCTGTTCGTCCTGACGGGAAAACAGCATCGGCAGGAAAATCACCGCCAATGCCACCAACACCAGGGCTCCGACCATTCGCTGCTTGTATGCGCTATCGAGTAATGCCATGTGCAGCTTCCTCCGTGGAGCGCCGGGCCAGCCATTCGAGCGCCTCGGCAACACAATAAAATGATCCGAACAACAGAATCTCGTCGTCGGCCGTCGCCACCGCACATTGCGCCTCAAGGGCGGCAGTGACGCTTGCATACGACGCCACCGGCGCACCAAGGTTCTGCAAGGCGATTTGCAGTTCAGCCGCCGCACGGCTACGCGGCGTATCCAGCGGCGCAACGACCCAGGACTCTACGCTGCCGAGCAACGGCGCAACCACGCCATCAAGATCCTTGTCAGCCAGCAAGCCGAACACCGCCAGGCGACGGCCGGACAATGGCGTGCGCATCAGCCGTTGCGCCAGGTATTCTGCAGCGTGGGGGTTATGACCGACATCCAGCAGCAGGTTAAGACGCTTGCCTTGCCACTCGACGGTGCGCCGATCCAGGCGCCCCACAACCCGCGTCGCCAGCAGGGTTGCGGCAATGTACCCGGCATCCCACGGCAGATCCAGCAACAGATAGGCTTGCAGCGCGAGTGCGGCATTCTCCATCGGCAGGTTCAGCAGCGGCAAATCGCGCAGCACTACCTGTTGACCCCGGGCATCGCGCCCGGACCACTGCCAATGCTGATCGCCGATCTCGAGATTGAATTCGCGCCCGCGCAGGTAGAACGGGCAATCGAGCTCCCGCACCTTGTCCAGCAAGGGCTGCGGTGGGTCAAGATCACCGCACAGCGCAGGTTTGCCGGGGCGAAAAATCCCGGCCTTTTCGTAAGCCACGGATTCGCGGGTATCGCCCAGGTAATCGACATGGTCGACACCGATACTGGTGACCAGCGCCACGTCGGCGTCCACCACGTTGACCGTGTCCAGACGCCCGCCCAGGCCCACTTCCAGCACGACGATATCGAGTTGCGCACGCTCGAACAGCCACAGCGCCGCCAGGGTGCCCATCTCGAAATAGGTCAGGGAAATGTCGCCACGCCCGGCATCGAGGGCGGCGAAGGCTTCGCAGAGTTGCGCGTCGCTCGCGTCGACGCCATTGAGCTGCACCCGCTCGTTATAGCGCAGCAGGTGCGGCGAACTGTAGACGCCGACTTTCAGCCCCTGGGCCTGCAGCAGCGCGGCGACAAAGGCGCAGGTCGAGCCTTTGCCGTTGGTGCCGGTTACGGTGATAACACGCGGTGCCGGGCGCCCCAACCCCAGGCGGGCCGCTACCTGTTGCGAGCGCTCCAGGCCCATGTCGATGGCGGACGGATGCAACTGCTCGAGGTAGGCGAGCCATTCGCCCAGGGTACGTTGGGTCATAGGTTTGCCGGCACCGGCGGCACGACAATCGGCTCGACTTTAGGCGCGACGTAGACAGGCGTTGGCAGGCCCATCATTTGCGCCAGCAAGTTACCCAGGCGTGGCCGCAGCTCACCGCGCGGGATAATCAGGTCGATGGCGCCGTGCTCGAGCAGGAACTCGCTGCGCTGGAAACCTTCCGGCAATTTTTCACGCACGGTCTGCTCAATGACGCGCGGGCCGGCAAAGCCGATCAGGGCCTTGGGCTCGCCGACGATCACGTCGCCCAGCATCGCCAGGCTGGCGGAAACGCCGCCGTATACCGGGTCGGTCAATACCGAGATGAACGGAATGCCTTCTTCGCGCAGACGCGCCAATACCGCCGAGGTCTTGGCCATTTGCATCAGGGAAATCAGCGCTTCCTGCATACGCGCGCCACCGGAGGCGGCGAAGCAGATCATCGGGCAGCGGTTTTCCAGGGCATAGTTGGCGGCGCGCACGAAACGCTCGCCGACGATGGCACCCATGGAGCCGCCCATGAAGGAGAATTCGAACGCCGACACCACCACCGGCATGCCCAGCAACTTGCCGCTGACGGAGATCAGCGCGTCTTTCTCGCCGGTCTGCTTTTGCGCGCCGACCAGACGGTCCTTGTACTTCTTGCTGTCGCGGAACTTGAGACGGTCGACCGGCTCCAGGTCAGCGCCCAGCTCGTTGCGGCCGTCGGCGTCGAGGAAGATGTCGATACGCGCGCGCGCGCCAATACGCATGTGGTGGTTGCACTTGGGGCAAACGTCCAGGGTCTTTTCCAGCTCCGGGCGGTACAGCACCGCGTCGCAGGATGGGCACTTGTGCCACAGACCTTCAGGAACCGAGCTTTTCTTCACCTCGGAACGCATGATCGAAGGGATCAGTTTGTCTACTAACCAGTTGCTCATGCTTTCTTTCTCCAGTACCGGTGGCTTGAACACAGCCCCGCGTATGCCCTTGAGCTAAATTCATATGTGGCGATGATGTCGGCGGGACGGGGTCAGAGGTTCGACCAGCCATTCCCCGCCTGTATCCTCAGCCTTCCAGACAACCTGCCAGCGCAGGGTTGCCACTTCGTTTCCGGGCCTCCCGCGGGCGGCGCCGGTGCTGTTTTACACAGTGGTAGTTATGGACGGCGGCAGACTGCCAGCCGTCACATCGCACCGCTGCTGTTGCGCACGGCCTGCATGAACGCGCGAATCCTGGCGTGATCCTTGATGCCCTTGCCCTGCTCCACCCCGCCACTGACATCCACGGCATACGGCCGAACCTGCTCGATGGCGGCGCCGACATTCGACGGGGTGAGCCCACCGGCCAGGATCAGCGGCTTGCTCAAGCCCGCCGGGATCAGCGACCAGTCGAACGCTTCGCCCGTACCGCCGGGAACGCCTTCGACATAGGTGTCCAGCAGAATCCCGCGCGCGCCCGTATAAGTGGCACAGGCGGCGGCGATATCGTCGCCGGCCTTGACGCGCAGCGCCTTGATATAGGGGCGCTGATAGCTCTCGCATTCGTCCGGGGTTTCGTCGCCATGAAACTGCAGCATGTCCAGCGGCACGGCATCCAGGGTTTCATTGAGTTCACACCGGCTGGCATTGACGAACAAGCCCACGGTGGTCACGAACGGTGGCAGCGCGGCGATGATGGCCCGCGCCTGCAACACATCCACCGCGCGTGGGCTCTTGGGGTAAAACACCAGACCTATGGCATCCGCCCCCGCCTCGACCGCCGCCAGCGCGTCTGCGATGCGGGTAATCCCGCAAATCTTGCTGCGAACGGCTGACATATCGTAGAAACCTCAGGGATTGAACCGAGAAAGTCCCGGATGGTAACAAAAGCGCTTGCGGGCGTCAGCCGCCAAGTTCGCTGAAACCGGTGAGGAAGTGTGGCCCGATAAAACGCTCCGGCAGTTCGAACTCATCGCGGTACTCCACCTCCACCAGATACAGGCCGAACGGATGCGCCGTCACTCCGCCGGTACGGCGCACGCGGCTTTCCAGCACTTCCCTGGCCCACTCCACCGGACGTTCGCCGGTACCGATGGTCATCAACACACCCGCAATGTTACGCACCATGTGGTGCAGGAATGCCCCGGCACGGATATCCAGCACAATCATCTTGCCATGACGGGTCACGCGCAGATGGTGGACTTCCTTGATCGGCGATTTGGCCTGGCATTGGCCGGCACGGAATGCGCTGAAATCATGCACCCCGACAAGATGCTGCGCAGCCTCGGCCATGCGCTCGGCATCCAGCGGGCGGTGGTTCCAGGTAATTTCCTGGTTCAAGTGCGCCGGGCGGATCTGATCGTTGTAGATCACGTAGCGGTAGCGCCGGGCGATGGCCTTGAAGCGCGCATGAAAATGCGCCGGCATGACCTTGGCCCATGTGACGCTGACGTCATGGGGCAGGTTGATATTGGCGCCCATTACCCAGGCTTTCATCGAGCGTTCGGCCTGGGTATCGAAATGCACCACTTGGCCGCAGGCATGCACCCCCGCGTCGGTCCGCCCGGCACACATCAGCGACACCGGCGAGTCAGCGACTTTCGACAAAGCGTTTTCCAGGGTTTCCTGCACCGTCAGCACGCCGGATGCCTGGCGCTGCCAGCCGCGATAGCGCGAGCCTTTGTATTCCACGCCGAGGGCGATGCGGTAAAAGCCTGCGGCCGCCATTTCGGCGGCCGCGTTATCTATATTTGCCAAGAACTGAGAGCCTGATGAGTTGCGCGAAGGCGGCCATTATAAAGGCGACGGCTGCACGACGGGCGCTTTTGTTGGGGAGGGGCGCCAAGCCAACTGTGGGGAGAAGCACGCCCTGCCCCACAGTGGATGTTTATCAGCCTTCAGATCCGGCCGAGCATTTCCTTGGCCTCGCCGCGCTGGCTCTCGTTGCCCTCGGTCAGCACTTCGGACAGGATATCCTTGGCGCCATCGGCATCGCCCATGTCGATATAGGCCTGGGCGAGGTCCAGCTTGGTGGCGACCTCATCGGTGCCCGAAAGGAAATCGAACTCGGGCTCATCGTCACCGAGCGCCGCATCTTCAGCCGTGAACGATGGCTCGATGGAGGGATGCTCCAGGCTCTGGGACAGACGGTCCAGTTCGGCGTTGACGTCATCCAGCTCCGATGCGAAGGCGTCCGGCTTGGCCGCCGATTCGGGCTCGTCCGCCAGGGAGAGGTCGAAATCTTCCGGCAAATCGAAGTCATCCAGGGCCGTAGGGGCCAGGGTCGGCGGCTCGACGGCAGGCGCATCCTTCATCTGCTCTTCGAGCCCGGAGAGGAAGTCATCGTCCGATTGCGCGGACGCCGGTGCATCCAGTTGCAGATCCAGGTCGAAGTCCGACAGGTCGTCGGCACTGGCATTGGCTGCCGTCTGCTGCTGAAGAAGCGCCTCGAATGTCTGCTGATCGTCGTTGACCTCAGCCGGCGATGCCGCCTCCAGCTCGTCCAGACTCAGATCGAAATCGGTATCCACGGGCTCTGGCTGCGATGCGGCCGGCTTGTCTTCCAGCAAGTCCTTGACGTACTGGGCGTCCAGGGCCGCAGCGGCCACTGCCGCACTTACGCCTGCCGCCAACACCGCCATGGCCGGGAAACGACTTTTGAGCTGCTCGACCTGGGCATGGTTTTCACCGTTGGCCACCAGTTGACGCTCCTGGTTGACGAAACCGTCCTTGTTATTTTGCAGCCCGTACACTTCCATCAATTTCAGACGCAGGTCGCTGCGCTTGGGCTCGCGCTTGATCGCTTGCTCAAGTACATCAGCCGCCTGGTTCAGGTGGCCACGGTCAATATGGGACTGGGCCTGGGCCAGCGCATCGCTGGCGTTCTGCGGGGCAACTGCAACCGCCAGCGGCGCAAGCACGGAGGCGACGCTCGGCACGACCGGCTCAACCACCGGAGCGCGCGCAGGCGCAGGCGTGGGCGCAGCATTCAGCGGCGCCACTTCCAGGCCTTCGAAACTGTCGGAGGGCAGGTCGCGCTCCAGGCTCGATGTGAACTCCGGCTCTTCAGCCAGCGCTCGCGCCATGCGCAGGTGCTTCTCTTCTTCAAGACGGGCGTTGCGATGGCGTACCCACAGCAGCAGGAGCAGCAACGCCAGGATGACGGCTGCGCCACCAAGCACACCGAGCACGATGGGGTTGGTCAACAGCTCATTGAATTTGCCTTCGGTGGTTGCAG
>NZ_CVTN01000044.1:0-29096 GCF_900004915.1 Pseudomonas sp. 31 R 17 | reverse complement strand
TTGAACTGGTCTAATGAATTTGGACACATCAATAGGGCGCTATGATGGCGCCCAGACCTGAGGTGTATAGATGATGCGAAAGTCCTATTCCAGTGAGGTCAAACTCAACGCTGCAAGCATGGTGCTTGATCAAAATATGTCTGTTCCCGAAGTTTGCGCCAGTTTGGATATTGGCCCTACGGCGTTGCGCCGCTGGGTCGAACAGGTGCGTAAAGAGCGCGCCGGATCGACGATGACGGGCACCAAGGCAATTACTGCCGAACAGAAGAAAATTCAAGAACTCCAGGCCCTGCTCAGGCAAAAAGACCGGGATATCGAAATCCTAAAAAAGGCCAGTGTTCTCCTGCTTTTGGACTCCAAAGATCATTCCCTCTGATCAGCGAGCTAGGCGAACAGTACGGCATTACAGATTGCTGTCGTGTTTTTGAAGTCAACCGCAGCAGCTACTACGCCTGGCGTCAGCGTCAGGGAAAAATCGATCTTGAGCGCGAAGCGCTTAAGGTTGTTCTGATTAAGTATCACAAGGCGTCCAGAGGATCGGCTGGGGCACGAACTCTTTCTGAAGACCTACGAGGTGCAGGCCATCAGGTGGGGCGCTACATGGCTCGTAGCTTGATGAAAGAGGCTGGAATTGCTAGCCGACAACGCCGGCCACATAAGTACAAGTCGTCAGGCGCTGAGTCTTTGGTGGCTGAGCATGAGCTGGAGCGTGAGTTTTATGTCGCTGACATCAACAAGGTCTGGTGTGCGGACATCACCTATATCCAGCTCGGCAAGCGATGGCTCTACTTTTCGGTGGTGTTGGATTTGTTCGCGCGCCGAGTGGTGGGATGGTCGTATTCACTGCTCGCCGATGCGACGCTGGCAAGCGAGTCACTGCGCATGGCTATTGAGTTGAGAGGGCGACCCAAAGGCGTGCTGTTTCATTCCGACCAGGGCTGCCAGTACACGAGTCATAAATTCAGGGCTGAACTGCAGGTACACGAGTTGAAGCAAAGCATGAGTCGCAAAGGTCAGTGCTGGGATAACGCCCCAATGGAGCGTTTTTTTGGCAGCTTAAAGTCGGAATGGGTGCCTGAGGGCGGTTACAGTTCAGAGCACGAGGCTCGGGCAGATATCAACCGATATGTGGCGCGCTACAACAGCGTAAGGCGCCACAGCTACAACGGCTACCACTCACCGATAGCGGCGGAAAAGCTCGCAGTGTGAGAACCGAAAAGAATGTCCGGAATTACTAGACCAGTTCATGTTCCCTCCCACATTTGGACCGCAGCGCATCAGTCAGATAGCAGTCGTCTTGAGGCTGTCAGCGGCATCGCCACAGGCCCGTCGCCGTACCGCTATTTACTGTGGGAGGGGGCTTTCCCCCGATAGCGGTGCATCAGTCGAGATATCAGTGGCTGACACTCCGCTATCGGGGGCAAGCCCTCTCCCACATTTTGATTTGCATGCATCCAGCGCAGGGCTTTACAACCAATGCCAGAACCGGCTCCAGAACCCTCGCCCCAACTCATCCTTGCACCCGGCATATTGCCGCGCGTACAGCTGCGAACGCGCCTGCACCTTGCTTGCCACCGGCAGTAGCCAGGCTTTGCCGGCGTAGGTGCGCTGGCGGTAGCCGCCCCAGCCTTCGTGGTAGTTCAGGTACTGGCCGTAGGCGTCGTATTTGTAGACGCCGTTGATGGTGTAGGTCTTGTCCATGTACCAACCGATGAAGTCGATGGCGTCGTCGAAATCCTCGCGATCGGCGCCGCTGCGGCCGGTGCTTTTGCGGTAGTCATTCCATACCTCATCCTTGGCCTGGGCATAGCCGGACGCCGTGGACACGCGGCCCCAGGGGATGATCCACAGCAGGTATTTACGCGGGGTCTTGGCGTCGTAGCGAAAGCCCGACTCCTGATACATGATCGCGAACGGCACCTGGATGGGCACGCCCCAGCGCTTTTGCGTGACCTTGGCGGCGTCGTACCAGTCATCCTTTTCGCGAAAGATGCTGCAGATGTCGTTGGGCGTGCGTGGCGGCGAGGTGCCGCACGCCGCCAACAGAGAGGTGAGTAACAACAGTCCGACGGCTTTGCCTGCGCTCAAGGGGCACCTTTGCGTGATACGCGTAAAATGTCGGGCATTTTACGCGTTCACCGCGGCGGCGTCCCTGTCGCAGACAGTTTTTAAGCCAATGGCACGCGACGGGTTGTCAGCGCGATACGACCGACAAAGAAGCTCAAGGCCGCACCCAGCAGCAGCATCGCCAAGGTGCTCCAGGCTGCACGAGACAGTTGCTTGGCCGCTACTTCACCGGCTTCACGGGCTTTCTGTTCAGCCTGTTGCTTGAGTTGTTCGACTTTCTGCATGGCCTGCTGATAAGCCTGGGCGTAGTTATCGACGATCTGCGTGGCTTCTTCCTTGCTCTTGCCGGTACGCGCCGCGACGATGTTGACCAGGGCCTCTTTATCTGCAGCGTTCAGTGCAGGCTCGCCGGACGCTTTCACGCGCTCGAACCACTGCTTGAGCTCATCGCCCGCCTGGGTAGGGTTGGTCGCTGCGTCAGTCGCCGTTTGCTTGCCATCGGCTGCAGCCTGGTCGGTTTTCTGCTCGACGTTGGCAGGGTCCAGCTCAGGCTTGCCGCTTTGCTTGAGCAGGGTATCGAGTTGACCTTGCAGGCTGTTCCAGTCCAGCTGGATACCCTGCTCATTCAACTGCTGCTTGATGCTGTTGCCGATCCCCGGTGCGGCGGCGGCGATGCCACTGCCGGCAGCCGACAGACCTTTACCCACCACGTTGCCCGCGGTGCCCACGACGCTGGAGGCCAAGCCTGCCAGCAGCCAGGTGGTCAGCAAAGTGGTCAGGGTCCAGGTCAGTACACCGTGCAGACCACCGCGATCCGGTGCGGTGCGCCCGGCCACGAACGCGCCAAGTGCAATGGCGATCAGCGTCGATACAAACAACCAGATCCCGGCACCCGTGCCGAAGCCGCTTAGCGGATTACCCGCCTCCATCGGATCGACGGCACTGGCGCCAATCGCCGTACCCAGCACGCTCAAGACCAGATAGGTCACCAGTGCAATTGCACTACCGGCCAATACCGAGCTCCACGACACCCGAAACAGCGAGCGATTGGTTTCATAGACAGTGGTCATACAAAGGTCCTTTTCAAATTATCGGAGCAAGGCAAAGTGCCTTGATGGGTGTGAGTGTGGCGAAACGACATACGTTCAGTCGTGGCCCAAATGCACTATCCGGCCTGGTGCATTCGCACTCCCACAGGGACAATTTCTCTGCACTATCCAGAACCCGGGATGTCGTAATTCAATGCGTCCAGCCTTCGGAGAATCTATGACACAGGATGTTCTTGCCAAAGAAACCAACCGCCGCCAACTGCAACAGATCATCGCCGGGTTATCCGATGGTGTGATACTGGCGGAGGTCGACCAGACCATCCTCTGGGCCAACGAGGCCGCGTTGGCCATGCATGGCGTAGGCGACGTCATGGGGCTGGGCGCCAACACCCGGCAATACGCCGAGCGCTTCAGTCTGCGCTATCGCAACAACCACCCCTTGCAACTGGACAGCTACCCCCTGGCCCGCGCGGCGGCGGGAGAAGAATTCAGCGACGTGATCGTGGAGGTCATTCCCACCGCCGACCAGGAAAAAACCTGGGTGCACCGCCTGCGCAGCCTGGTCATCACTGACGCACAGGGTGAGCCGGAACTGCTGGTGCTGATCCTCAGCGATGCCACCGAATGGGCCAGCGCCGAGCAGCGCTTCGAAAAAACCTTCAACGCCAACCCCGCCCCTGCCGTGATCTGCCGCCTGAGCGACCTGCGCTACATCAAGGTCAACCAGGGTTTTCTGGAAATGACCGGCTACAGCCGCGACCAGGTCATCGGCAAATCCGTGTATGAACTGGACGTGCTCGAACAGGCCGAGCGCAAGGACCTGGCGATCGAGCGCCTGGGGCAAGGCGCGACCATTCCACAGATGCAAGCCGAACTGAGGCTGCCCGAAGGCGGCAGCAAGCTGGTTGTGGTGGCCGGCCAGCCCCTGGATATGAACGAAGAAGACTGCATGCTGTTCTCGTTCATGGACCTGGAGCCGCGTCGCAAGGCGGAAATCGCTCTGCGCCAGAGCGAAGAACGGTTCGCCAAATCCTTCCGCCTGACGCCAGTGCCGACCCTGGTGTGCAACGCCGCCAACCGCCAGGTTGTGGACGTCAACGAAGCATTCATGAGCATCACCGGTTACATCAGTGAAGAACTGATCGGCAAGTCCATCGAAGAAATCAACTTCATCGACAACCCGCCTGCCAGCGCGCAATTGTTCGCCACGCTGGAAAAGGCCGGAAACCTCGACGGCCACGACCTCAAGGTACGCAAGAAAGGCAATGAAGTGATCGACTGTGTGGTGTCCGCCGACACCGTGGTGATCCAGGATGTGCCGTGCTACCTGCTGGTGTTCATGAACATTACCGAACGCAAGCGCTCGGAGCTGGAGCTGGTGGCGGCCATCGAAGAAGTGATGCAGGACGCCTCCTGGTTCAGCCAGACCCTGATCGAGAAACTGGCCAATGCCAAAAGCGTCAACAGCCCTAACCTGCCGAACGTATCCTTTACCGACCTCACGGCCCGTGAACGGGACGTGCTGGGCTTGATCTGCGAGGGCCTGGCCGACAAGGAGATCGCTTCGCGCCTGAAGCTGGCACCCAATACCGTGCGCAATCATGTGGCGACGGTGTACTCCAAACTGGGCGTTCACAGCCGCAGTTCGGCTATTGTTTGGGCCCGTGAACGCGGGCTGTTTGCCGGCGAACTGCGGGTAAAAAACAAGCGCTGAGAGTGCAAATGCACTAGTTCATATAGTGCGAATTCGCCTTATTGGCTGGCGGCGCAATCAATAACCTTCAAGGCATCGAATCTGTGCCTTGAAGGAACCTGCATGTTTACCCTCTCTCAACTGCGAAATTGCATCGAAGAAGGCCTGTCGCCGCTGACGTGCGAATTCACCCTGTGCCGGGATGCGTCCTTGACCCTCAAGGTATTCGACGCCGAAACCGGCCGAGTCGACCTGGTGGTCACCGGTATCAGCACCAACCGGCTGCAGACTCCGGAAGAAGTGGCGAAAATGGTCGATGAGTTGCGCTACGAACTGCAGAGCAACACCGTCGGCAAACTCAACCTGGATGACTTGCCTTCAGCTTCGCCCCAATGAAATAGAACACCCCGCCCCCTACGATAAATCCCCCGAGCATCAAAAACATGTAATGCGCCGGCAGGCTGGCCAGCACCAGCCCGCATAACACCGGCCCCAATGCGGCACCGAGATTGGCCAGGTTCTGCGCGCCGTAATACATGCCGCGCAAGTGGTCAGGAGCGATCCGGTCGATAAACATGTACTCGGCCGGAAACACGATGATTTCCCCTACGGTAAATACCGCCATCGCCAGCACCCACCACAACAGGCTGGTGGACAGCGCAAAACCAATCAACCCCAGCATGAACATGCTCAAGCCCGCGATCAGCCACTGGCTCAAGTAGCGGTGCGAGATGCGCCGGCCAATCAGGTACTGCAAGGCAATCACCAGCACGGCGTTGGTGGTGAGTATTGTGCTGATTACCGTGTAGGTGTATTCGGCGGTGGTGGTGGTCACCAGGTATTGCGACAGGTAGGCGACGAACTGACCGAACACCACGGCACTGAGCAGTCCACCAACGGTGAAACACACCAGGCGGTGATCCTTGAGCAGCACCCGACCTACGGCGAGGAATGACACCGGTTTTTGCGTGGCGTCGACGGTGGTCAGTGCGCGGTCGCCGAGGCGCCAATACAGCAGGAAAAAGCCCGCGCCCAACAGCGCCGACAGAATAAACGGCAGGCTGATATCCAGCTTGGCCACCATCGCGCCAAAAAACGGGCCCACGGCATAGCCGATATTGGTCAGGGTGTATTTGATGGAGAACACTTCGCTGCGCCCATCCTCGGGCAGCACGCTGGCGAAACCGGCCTTGATCGCAATATCGATGACCGCATAGGCCAGGTTGATCAGAATCAGGCAGCTATAGAACGCCCAGATAGTCTGCGCCAGGACCGTACCGATGAAACCCAGCACAAACACCAGGCTCAGCCCGAGCAGCAAGCGGTAACTGTTGACGCGGTCGACGAGGAAACCGCCATAGACGCTGAGCAGCGAGCCAACAATCAGCGAACTGCCGATCACCAGGCCGACCTGGCTGATATCCAGGGCGAAATGGCCGGTGAGGTAGATCACCAGGTACGGAAACGTGATCGCCTTGGCCAGCGTCAGCAACAACGTGGCCGACAGCAGCAGGTTCACCGTGCGGGGATAGTTTCTTATTGCGGCAAGCATCCTGCTCTCTTTCCTTGAAGGTAACGCGACCATTGCGGTCGGCTACCTTAACCCAGGAAAGATGACGCGAGCAGGTGGTCCGGCAGGATTATTTCTTGACCGGCGTAATCTCAAGGATGGTGCCGTTGGTGGTCTTGAGCAGGACGTACTTGTCGCCTACACGTGCCCACTGGCTCTCATCTTCGGGCTGCTTGAGGCCGCGTTTTTTCCAGTCTTTAACCGCGGATTCCTTGCGCATCAACATGTCCGGGGCGCGGTCGCCTTCTTTCAAGTCACGGGCGTTGATATTTGAAGGTTGCACGGTTTCCTGAGGAGTATCGCCGGCCTGCACCACGAAACTCGCGGTGGACAGGCTTGCGGCAACGAGAACACAGGCAAATAGGGATTTGGACTTCATGGGTGCTCCTTCAATTCAGGGGACGTACCCAGGTTCCGACCGCAGCGGCGCGAAATCATTCAGCCGCTCACCTTGCTCCAGCGCCACGCTTGAGTTGCCGTCATCAACGGCCCCGCCGGATAGCTGGCCGGTCGGCACTTTTAACGTTGGACAAGCCATTGGAAATGGCCATTATCCGCTATGATTGCGACCTCACTTTCACAGATAAGGACATCCAATGTTCGGCAGCGTTTTCTGGGTCATTTTCATTGGCGTTCTCAGTGTGATCGCGCTCTACCTGATCAGCCTCTACAACACGCTGGTCAGTTTGCGAAATCGCTTCAAGAACGCGTTCAGCCAGATCGAGGTGCAGCTCAAGCGGCGCCATGACCTGATCCCCAACCTGGTGGAAACGGCCAAGGCTTACATGAGTCATGAGCGCGGAACACTGGTGGCTGTCACCGAAGCACGCAACGTGGCGGCAGCCTGCCTCAAGCTCGCGGCGGCAGAACCGGGCAGTGCGCACTCCATCGCGCAACTGGGCAAGAATGAGAGTCGGCTCAACACGGCCGTGGATAACCTGAACGTTTCGCTTGAGGACTATCCGGACCTGTATGCATCAGAAACAATGATGCAGCTGAGCGATGAAATGACCAATACCGAAAACCGCATTGCGTATGCCCGTCAGTTCTTCAACGATGCGGTGATGGAATACAACATTTTCCGCCAGAAATTCCCGACGATCCTCATGGCCCAGGCCGTGGGGCATGGCACGGACGCGACGTTGCTGGAGTTTGAAGACAGCAAACAGATTCAAACCGTCCCGACGGTATCCTTCACCTGATCAGTGCCACGGATGGCTGCATGAACTTTTTTGAACATCAGGACCGGGCACGGCGTAATGCGGTGTACCGCATATTGCTGACCACAATAATATTGCTGACCCCGGCGGTATTGGTGAGCCTGTTTTTGACAACCATTGGAGTCGCCGGATGGTATGCACTCCTGATCGCCGGCCTGGTGATATTTAGCCTCTTCGCGCTATGTTGCTGGTATCACACGCGCAAACTCAGAGGCGGTGGTAGCCACATTGCTGAAAACCTCGGTGGAACGTTGATTAGTCTGAATCCCCAAGAGGATGATCGTTGGTTAATGGATATTGTCGAGGAAATGGCAATCGCCTCGGGTAGCCCGGTACCCAGGGTCTACCTCCTGAATGTCCGTGGCATCAATGCCTTCGCGGCGGGGCGCGCACCGCAGGACTCCGTCATTGGTTTGACCTATGGCGCGCTGGCCATCCTCAATCGTGAAGAAATACAAGCCGTCGTCGCCCACTTGCTCTGCAAGATTCACAACAATGACATGCGCGGCGATGCACGAATGACAGGGATATACTTTGCGATCGTCTTCCTCTCGCTATTTTCCGGATATCTGCTCCTCCTTGGGCTCGGCTGGGCCTATCTGGTCTTTCTGGGCATGTCCCGTGTGCTGCGCCAGCGCAAATATCTCGCCGACGCCGCCGCTGCCCAGTTCACGCGTAACCCGCAAAGCGTGGCAAGCGCGCTGAAGAAAATCGGTGGGTATGAGTACGGTTCATTGATTGGTTGTAAAGAGACGGAAGAGTTTCTTCAGATGTTTTTCGCGGCGCCATACGAAGACCTGGGAAAGCGTCTGGTCTCCCCTCACCCACCGCTGAATAAACGTATTCGGCGTCTTGATCCCGAGTGGGATGGCGAGTACCCGGATGTTCCTCCGCTGGAAACCCTGATGGGCGACGATGAACAGGCCCAGGAGAATCGTCGCCGCTGGGAAGTCCTTGGCGCTGTGGCCATCGCTGCCAGAGGACTGAACAGCACGCAAGAGGATCCCGCACAGCGTTATCAGACTCAAGCCACCCAGAGCATGATCCCCTATGAGGCCTGGTCGGTAGCGGGCGACCCTGCCGGCGCACAAGCCCTGATCTACAGCTTGCTGCTCTGCGTACAGCCGGCTCTGCGCGCCCGGCAACTCACGCTGCTGCAAGAAACCCTCGATCCACAAGTCGCCCACTTCCTGCCGGGGTTGGACGCACCTGTACGTGGGCTTGACCGCTATCTGCGCCTGTCGTTGTTCGACCTGTGCGTTCCGGCACTCAAACAATTGCCAACCGACCAATACACGGTCTTCACCCACATCATGAGGAGCCTGGTTGCCGTCGATTCCCGCAGCCTTTTTGGGGGCTGGGCCTTGATCAACATACTCGATGCACAAGTGCTGCCCAAGCCCACAATCAAACGCCGGTCCACACTGGAACAACAGGAGGACAACATAACGTTGCTGCTCGGCATACTTGCCCTCACAGGGCAAAGAAGCCAGGCACAGATTGAGCTGGCGTACTACCGCGCCTGCGATGTATTGCCCTTTTATACGGCGCCAATGAAGACACTGAAAGAAGGTGCAAGCCTGGATGCACTCGACAAACCGTTGAAAGGCCTGCAACAGCTTCAACCGGAAGATAAAGAGATCCTGATGGAAGCGGTCGCGGTCTGCATCGAAAACGACGGCCATATCACCCCCGAAGAAATCGAGTTGGCGCGCGCGATCGCCGCCATCCTCGATTGCCCGATGCCCGAAGGCCTGCAAACACCTCCGATTGCGGACGACGAAGCGTCCCCATTGCCGGTATGAAATAATTCCTGTAATTTTTCATGAAATTATCTGACCTATATTTCATGAGCCCTCAAGAAGAACTCGCCACCCTCGCCGCGTTGATCCACGACCTGCGCAAGCACAAGAAACTCACCCTCGCCCAACTCGCGCAGAAGATCGAGCGGTCGGTGGGTTTTCTGTCCCAGGTCGAGCGCGGCCTGTCGCGCCCAACCGTCGCCGACCTGACCGCCATCAGCCACGCCCTCGACGTCCCTACGACCTATTTCTACAGCCGGCCCAAACCCAGGGCGGTGGATTGGGTCACCCGCCCCAACGAGCGGCGCACGGTGTACTACGCCAATGGCATCACCGACATCCTCGTCTCGCCGAGCATGAACGGCGCGTTCTCGATGCTCGACAGCCTGTTGGCACCCGGCGCCAACAGTGGTGAACAGACCATGAGCGACCGCGCCGAGCAGGCCGGTTTTGTGCTGGAGGGCGAGCTGACCCTGTGGGTTGAAGGTGAAGCCGATGCAGTCACCCTCGGCCCGGGCGATAGCTTTCATCTCGCCAGCTTCGCCCACTGCCGCTACGCCAACCTGACCGACCTGCCCGCCCGCGTGCTGTGGGTTTACAACTAGGAGCTGCACCCGTGAAAAGCCCCTCTGCAACCTTGCTGGCGGAAGTACGGACCTTCCGCCAGAACCACCCCGACGTGCGCTACGTCGACCTGATCGCCTTGGACATTGCGGGGCATTTCTACGGCAAGCGCTACCCGGTGGACATGCTCGAGAAAGTCGCCGCCGGCAGCCCCTTGAAGCTGCCGCAGAACGCCGTATTGCTGGGGGCCCAGGGCGGGTTGTTCAAGATTGGCGACTACTGCTTCAACGACGGGGACCCGGACGCCAATCGGCGCCTGGTGCCGGGTACGCTGAAGCCGGTGAGCTGGGAGTCGCAGCCGCTGGGGCAGATGCTGATCACCTCCGACGGCACCGAAGCACCGATCGAATTCGAACCTCGCGAAGTCCTGGCCAACGTGCTGGAGCGCCTGCGCCTCAAAGGCATTCACCCGGTCGTGGCGTTTGAGCTGGAGTTCTACCTGTTCGACAAAAAGCTCGACAACGGCCTGCCGCAATTCCCCCGCGACCCGCTGAGCGACGATGCCGACGACCAGCCCACCCTGCATATCGAACGGCTGTCGCGCTTTGGCGACGTGCTGGACGACATGGCGCAAACCGCCACGGCCCAGGGCATCGATATCACGGTGATCACCGCCGAAATCGGCCCGGGCCAGTTCGAAATCAATTTCGGCCATTGCGACGACGGCCTGCGCGCCGCCGACTGGGCTGCCCTGTTCTGCCGCAGCACGCGCGGCGTGGCACTCAAGCACGGCTACCGCGCCAGCTTCATGGCCAAGCCTTACCTGCAGTTTCCCGGCAGCGGCATGCATGTGCACGTCAGCCTGTATGACGGTGCGGGCAACAACCTGCTGGCGGCGCACCAGCAGCAACCGCTGCGCCACGCCGTGGCCGGTTGCCTGGCGTTGCTGCCCCACTGCATGCCGATCTTCGCCCCCAACCACAACGCTTTGCGCCGCCTCGGCGGTACGGTCAACGCCGCCACCCGCGCCAGCTGGGGTTTCGAAGACCGGGATGCGTGCGTGCGCATCCCCGAGTCAGACCCGCGCAACCTGCGTATCGAGCATCGCCTGGCCAGCGCCGACGCCAATCCCTACCTGGTGTTGGCGGCGATCCTCGCCGGTTTGGAGCATGGCCTCGAAGCCAGGCAGGACCCTATCGCACCGCTGAATGAAGACCGCAGCAGCGGCACCGATTTCCCCGTGGAAATGCTCGACGCCGTGCGCGCCATGCAACATCAGCAGGTTGTGCGCGACAAGCTGGGCGCGGAATTTGTCGATGTGTATTGCGAGAACAAGCGCCAGGATCACCTGGCGTTCCAGCAGGAGATTCATGCGCGGGAATATCGCTGGTTCCTCTGAACAATGCACCACCACCTACCACTGCAATCAGGCAGTGAAGTTCTAAGCGCTGCCTGACACAACAGGGTTCATATGTGGGAGGGGGCAAGCCCCCTCCCACAGTTTTGATTCTGTTTCGTCAGTCAGCTTTCGCCCAACAGCAGGCTCTGCTCCCGCGCGCACAACTCCACCACATAATCCCACAACACCCGCAACCGCACCGACTTGTGCAACTCCCGCCGCGAGCTGATCCAATAACTGCGCTGGATGCTCTCCCCCGGCAACAACGGCACCAACTGCGCATCGCCCGCCGCCATGAAACAGGGCAATACCGCGATCCCCAGGCCGGATCGCGCGGCCTGGTGCTGGGCAATCACGCTGGTGCTGTGAAAGACCACCTTGGGACTGCGACAAAAACTGCTGAGGAATTTCAGTTCCTGGCTGAACAGCAGGTCGTCGACGTAATCGATCCACGCATGGGCCGCGAGGTCTTCGCGTTTTTCAATCGGCGGATGACGCGCAAGGTAAGTGCGGCTGGCATACAGCGCCAGGCGGTAATCGGTGAGTTTACGGGTCACCAACTGATCGACGCTGGGGCGTTCCAGGTGAATGCTGATTTCCGCTTCGCGGTTGAGGATGCTGACAAAGCGCGGCACCGCGACCAGCTCCACTTCCAGGCCGGGATAACGTTCAAACAGCCCGCCCATGCGACCGGCGAGGAACATCACCCCCAGGCCCTCCGCCACCCCCAGGCGAATCTTGCCCAGGGGCGCCGCGCAATGGGTCAGTTCGTCTTCAGCCAGCAGCGCCACGTTTTCCATGGCTTCGGCATGTTTGAGCAGGGCTTCGCCGGACGGCGTCAGCTCGTAACCCTGGGCGTGCTGCACGAACAGCGCCGTACCGAGGCTTTTTTCGATCGCCTCGATATGCCGCGCCACCGTGGCGTGCGTGGTCTTCAAACGTTGCGCGGCGGTGAGCAAGCGGCCGCTGCGCTGCAATTCGAGAAAAAACCGCAGGTCATTCCAGTCGAACATATCGCCTCCTTTGCGCACGCGTGGGCAGCGCTGTTTAAAAACGCACAGCAGCTGGGCAAAAACTAACATTTTTAAGACGAAAACTAACAACTAGGATGGAGCCAATAAGAAAAACAAGCGAGACCCCAGATGCCCACTGCAACTGCTGAATACGATTACGTGATCGTCGGTGCCGGCCCCGCCGGCTGCTTGCTGGCCAATCGTCTGTCCGCCAACCCGGCCCATCGCGTCCTGCTGCTGGAAGCCGGTGGTCGCGATAACTACGCCTGGATTCATATTCCGGTCGGCTACCTGTTCTGCATCGGCAACCCGCGCACCGACTGGTGCTTCAAGACCCAGGCCCAGGCCGGCCTGCAAGGTCGCGCCCTGAGCTACCCGCGCGGCAAGGTACTGGGCGGTTGCTCGTCCATCAACGGCATGATCTATATGCGCGGCCAGGCCCGGGACTATGACGGCTGGGCGGCGCAAGGCAATCCGGGCTGGGCCTGGAATGATGTCTTGCCGCTGTTCAAGCACAGCGAAAACCATTTTGCGGGCGATTCGCCATTCCACAGCGACGGCGGCGAATGGCGCGTCGAGCAGCAGCGCCTGCATTGGCCCATCCTCGATGCGTTTCGCGACGCAGCAGAGCAGAGCGGCATCGCCAATATCAGCGATTTCAATCAGGGCGATAACGAAGGTTGCGGTTATTTCCAGGTCAACCAGAAGGCCGGGGTGCGCTGGAACGCGGCCAAGGCGTTTCTCAAACCGGTCCGCCAACGGCCCAACCTGACGGTATTGACCGAGGTGGAGGTCGACCGCGTGGTACTGGAAAACGGCCGCGCCTCCCACGTGATCGGGCGCCGCCATGGCCAGCAACTGAGCTGGAAAGCCTGCCGGGAAATCGTGCTGTGCGCCGGCGCCGTGGGCTCGCCAGGCATCCTGCAACGCTCGGGTATCGGCCCGGCCCACGTGCTCAAACCGTTGGGCATCGACGTGGTGCATGAACTGCCGGGCGTGGGTGGCAACCTGCAGGACCACCTGCAACTGCGCCTGATCTACAAGCTGGAAAACGCGCGCACCCTGAACCAGATCGCCGGCACCGTATGGGGCAAGATGGGCATGGGCCTGCGCTACCTGTATGACCGCAGCGGGCCGCTGTCGATGGCGCCCAGCCAGCTTGGCGCATTTGCCCGCTCCGGCCCCGAGCAGACCTCGGCCAACCTTCAATACCATGTGCAGCCGCTGTCCCTGGAGCGCTTCGGCGAACCGCTGCACGCGTTCCCGGCCTTTACCGCCTCGGTCTGCGACCTGCGCCCACACAGCCGCGGGCGCATCGATATCCGCTCGGCCAACCCGGCGGACGCACCGCTGATCCAGCCCAACTACCTCAGCCACCCCGAAGACCTGCGCGTGGCCGCCGACGCCATTCGCCTGACCCGGCGAATCGTGGCCGCGCCGGCCCTGAGCCGGTTCAAGCCGGTGGAATACCTGCCCGGTGACGCGCTGCAAACCGAAGAACAATTGCATGAAGCCGCAGCGCGCATCGGCACGACCATCTTCCATCCGGTGGGCACCTGCCGCATGGGCGATGACACGGACGCCGTGGTCGACGCACAGCTGCGCGTGCATGGCGTGCCGGGCCTGCGCATCGCAGACGCCTCGATCATGCCGCGCATTACCTCGGGCAACACCTGCTCACCGACGCTGATGATCGCCGAGAAGGCCGCGCAGTTGATCCTTTCACCGCACACAAGGAGCCTCGCCCCGCAGAGAGAACTGGTTCACGCAATCTGAATAGCGGCGCCGCACCCGGCGCCGACAGTGGAACAACAATAAATAATCACTGTGAGGGTTACCCGATGTCAGAACATGCTCAACCCCTGGGCTCGGCGATGGATGCGAGCACCGGCAACGACTCGAAGAAAGTCATTTTTGCCTCGTCCCTCGGGACGGTTTTCGAATGGTATGACTTCTTCCTCTACGGCGCCCTCGCGGCGGTGATCAGCAAGCAGTTCTTTGCCGGTGTCAACGACACCACGGCGTTTATCTTTGCGCTGATGGCATTCGCCGCAGGCTTCGTGGTGCGGCCGTTCGGCGCGCTGGTATTCGGCCGCCTGGGCGACATGATCGGGCGCAAGTACACCTTCCTCGTCACCATCATTCTGATGGGCGTGGCCACCTTTTGCGTGGGCCTGCTGCCGACCTATGCCAGCATCGGCATCGCCGCACCGATCATTCTGATCGTGCTGCGCATGCTGCAAGGCCTGGCGCTGGGCGGTGAATACGGGGGCGCCGCCACGTATGTGGCCGAGCATGCGCCTGCCGGCAAACGTGGCTTGCACACCAGCTGGATTCAATCCACCGCCACCCTCGGCCTGTTGCTGTCGTTGCTGGTGGTGCTGGCCTGCCGTTACTTCACCGGCGACCAGTTCGAGGTATGGGGCTGGCGTATCCCGTTCCTGTTCTCCATCGTGTTGCTGGGCATCTCCACCTGGATTCGCATGAGCCTGCACGAATCGCCCGCGTTCCTGAAAATGAAAGAGGAAGGCAAGGCCAGCAAGGCGCCGATCCGCGACTCGTTCGGTAAGTGGGAAAACCTCAAGGTCGTACTGATCGCACTGTTCAGCATCAATGGCGGGCAGGCGGTGACCTTTTATGCGGCGCAGTTTTATGTGCTGTTCTTCCTCACTCAGTTCCTGAAGATGGACCCGGCCCTGGCCAACATGTTGCTGATCATCAGCGTGGTGATTGGCGCGCCGTTCTTCATCCTGTTTGGCTGGCTGTCGGACAAGGTCGGGCGCAAGCCGGTGCTGATGCTTGGCCTGTTGCTGGCGACCTGCCTGTACTTCCCGATCTTCAAGGGCCTGGCGCACTACACCAACCCGGCGATGGACCAGGCGAGCCGCCAGGCACCGATTACCGTGCTGGCCGATCCAGCCACTTGCACCTTCCAGTTCGACCCGGTGGGCAAGGCGCGCTTTGACAGCCCATGCGACAAGGTCAAGACCTTCCTGGTCAAGCAGGGCCTGCCCTACAGCACCGTCGCCGCCCCAGCCGGCGCGCCGGTACAAGTCAACGTGGGCGACGTCAGTATCGATGGCTTTGATGAAGCGGCCTTGCGTGGTGCAGTGACGCTGGCCGGCTACCCGAGTTCGGCGGACATGGCCCAGGTCAACAAGGTGATGGTGGTGGCGCTGATCGTGGCACTGATCCTGATCGCAGCCATGTGCTACGGCCCTTTGGCGGCGCTGATGGTGGAACTGTTCCCGACACGCATCCGCTACACCTCGATGTCGCTGCCCTACCATATCGGTAACGGCTGGTTCGGCGGGTTCCTGCCCACCGTGTCGTTTGCGCTGGTGGTGTACACCGGGGATATCTTCTATGGCTTGTGGTACCCGGTGGTGGTGACCGGCGTGAGCCTGATCGTCGGGCTGTTCTGTCTTAAAGAAACCCGGCATGTGGATATCGACAATAACTGAGTTGCCTTAAGCACTGCACATCCCCTGTGGGAGGGGGCTACACCCCTCCCACATTCATCTGTGGTGCCTACATAATTTGCTGTACATCCATACAGATAACGGTTGCTCAATTCGCTTTGACTAAGCATCCTGCAAGGCATCAACCCGATGCGATGTGATGACCATGCAGCTGTACCTCTGTGAAAAACCCTCCCAGGCCAAGGACATTGCGGCCGTGCTCGGCGCCAGTCGCCGGGGCGATGGATGCTGGCTGGGCAATGGGGTCACGGTCACCTGGTGCATCGGCCACCTGTTGGAAACCGCCCCGCCTGACGCTTATGACGCCAAATACAAGCGCTGGGTATTGGCCGACCTGCCGATCGTCCCGGAAAAATGGAAGATGCAGGTCAAGCCCAGAACCGCCAGCCAGTTCAAGGTGGTCAAGCGTCTTCTGGGGGAAGCCAGGGAACTGGTGATCGCGACCGACGCCGACCGCGAGGGTGAAATGATCGCCCGAGAGCTGGTGGAACATTGCCGTTATCGAGGGCCGATCCAGCGGTTGTGGTTGTCGGCGCTCGATGATGCCTCCATCCGCAAGGCCCTGGCCGCGCTAAAGCCCGGCGCACACACCTTCAACCTGTATCACTCGGCCCTGGGCCGCTCCCGTGCCGACTGGCTGATCGGCATGAACATGAGCCGCCTGTTTACGTTGCTCGGACGTCAATCCGGCTATCAGGGCGTACTGCCGGTCGGCCGCGTGCAAACCCCTACCCTGCGCCTGGTGGTCGACCGTGACCGCAGCATCGCCGATTTCATCCCCGTGGCGTATTGGAACATCGACGTAGACCTGCGCCACCAAAGCATGACCTTCACCGCGCAATGGCGCGCCGCCGACGATGCCTGCGATGACCAGGGCCGTTGCCTCAACCCGCAACTGGCCAGGGACGCCGCCGACGCCATGAACCACGCGGCCGATGCGCGACTGGTTAAGCTGCGCACCGAACGCATGCGCGAGGCCGCCCCCCTGCCCTTCGACCTCGGCACCCTGCAGGAAATCTGCTCCAAAAAGCTTGGCCTCGGCGCCCAGGAAACCCTGGATATCGCCCAATCGCTCTACGAAACCCACAAGGTCATCACCTACCCGCGCAGCGATTGCGGCTATTTGCCATTGAGCCAGCACAGCGAAGCGCCAAAGATTCTCGCCGCACTCGGCCGCGCGGATGCAGCGGTGGCCGAGTTGATGCAGCATATCGATCCCCAGCGCCGCTCACGCGCCTGGAACGACGCCAAGGTCAGCGCCCACCACGGCATCATCCCCACCGGGGCCGGCAAGGACGTCGGGCAACTCACCGGCAAGCACCGCGCGGTCTACACGCTGATACGCGCACGCTACCTGGCGCAATTTCTGCCCAACCATGAATACGACCGGACCCAGGCGGACTTCGACTGTGCAGGCCAGGCGTTGCGTGCAGTGGGCAAGGCCATCATCGAACCGGGCTGGAAACGCGCATTGCCCGAAGCCCTTGCCCCCGCCAAAGGTCGGGACGTTCCTGCTCCCCAAGCCTTGCCGATGCTGGTGCAAGGCCAGGACTGCGCGGTGGCCAGGGTCAACCTCAAGGACCTGTGGACCCAACCGCCCAAGCCTTTCACTGAAGGCGACCTGATCAAGGCAATGAAAAACGTCGCCAAGCTGGTGGAAGACCCACTGCTCAAGCAGAAACTCAAGGACACCACCGGCATCGGCACCGAGGCCACCCGCGCTGGCATCATCCAGGGCCTGCTGGACCGAGGTTACCTGGTGAAAAACGGCAAGGCACTGTCGGCCACTCCGGCCGCGTTCAGCCTGATCGATGCCGTACCCCGTGCCATCGCCGACCCCGGCACCACCGCCATCTGGGAGCAGGCGCTGGATATGGTGCAAAGCGGCGAAATGAGTCTGGAAGAATTCGTCGCCAAACAAGCCGCGTGGATGAGCAAGCAGGTGGCTCGCTGCACTGGCATGCGCATGACCATCACCGCCGCTGCCAGCCCGGCAATCAAAGGCGCGGCGCCATGGAAAAACAAACGCAAGAGCGCGCCACGCAAGACGACAACCAGCGCCAAGCGGGCAAAAAGGCCGGCAAATGCCGGTTAAAACGCAAAAAAATCCGGCGAATGACGCTTTTCGACGGGTTTGACGCCGCTTTGGACCTTGCTGCGACGTAGTGCGTCTAGGATTCTGTAGGGGATAGCTGACTACCTAACAACAACACCGGAGTGGCCGCCATGAAAACCGTCGCAGAATTGCTCAAAGCCAAGGACCAGAAGAACCAGGAGGTCCACACTATCCAGTGGGACCACACCGTGTTCGAGGCGCTGGTGCGCATGTCCGAGAAAAACGTCGGGGCTTTGCCGGTGGTCAAGGACGGCGCAGTGGTGGGGATCATCAGCGAGCGCGATTACGCCCGCAAACTCATCCTCAAGGGGCTGTCATCGGTGACCACCCGCGTAGACGACGTAATGAGCTCCCCGGTCATTACCGTAGATACCCATAAAACGGTCGAGGCGTGCATGAACATCATGACCGACAGTCACCTGCGCCACCTTCCGGTCGTCGAAGACGGCAAACTGCTCGGCCTGTTGTCCATCGGCGACCTGGTCAAGGAAGCCATTGCTGAGCAAGCCGCCTTGATCAAACAGCTGGAGCAGTACATCCGCGGCGAATAGGAGATCCCATGCTCGACACGCTGGAACATCAAGCAGACCACCTCGACACGCTGCACCGGGCGATGGTCGAAAAGCGCTTCCTGGTGCTGACCGGTGCCGGCATCAGCACCTCGTCGGGTATCCCCGACTACCGTGACGGCGAAGGTGTGCGCCGGGGCAAAGCGCCGATGATGTACCAGGAGTTCCTCGCCACCGCGCAGGCACGTCGCCGTTATTGGGCCAGGGCAATGCTGGGTTGGCCACGGGTGCGCCTTGCCCGGCCGAACAGGGCGCATCAGGCCCTGGCGACGTTGCAGCAACGTGGGATCATCAGTGGCCTGATCACGCAAAACGTCGACACGCTGCACGATCAGGCCGGCAGCCACGAGGTGATCGAGTTGCATGGGAGCTTGCACCGGGTGCTGTGCCTGGATTGCCGGCAGCGTAGCGAGCGCGACGCTATCCAGCGGCGGATGGAAATCGACAACCCGCACTTTGCGCACGTCCATGCGGCGCAGGCGCCTGACGGCGATACCTTGCTCGACCCTGTTTTCGAGGAGCACTTCCAGGTCCCATGCTGCCCCCACTGCGGGGGGCAACGGCTGAAACCGGACGTGGTGTTCTTTGGTGAAAACGTGGCGCCTGCTACCGCAGCCAGAGCCATGGCTGCCGTGAACGATGCCGAGGGGCTGCTGGTGGTGGGATCATCGCTGATGGCGTATTCCGCGTTTCGCCTGTGCAAGGCGATGGTGGAACAGGGCAAGCCGGTGATTGCCATCAACCTGGGCAAGACCCGCGGGGATGAGCTCCTGCAGGTAAAGATCGCAGCGCAGTGTGAGCAATTATTACCTCTGCTGGTCGAGCGCCTGTAGGAGCGAGCGTGCTCGCGAAAAACCCACAAGCGCCCCGTGCAACTTACTTACCTTACCAAACGCTACCACGCGACCCACCGCACGAAAAATGACGCCCAAGTCACGTTTTTCCTGCATCCCCCCGCCCCCACAACGATTTATGTAGTGCCTTAAAATAATCACTACATAACCGTTGACGTAAGCTTTTTGTCCTTGCATTATCGAGACGTCTCCCGGATCGGGAGTGTTGGTAACACGCGTTTTGAACAGGCTCGTCTGACCGCCGAGCTGTTTTTCCGGATGTGCACTGCCCACAAGGCAGATTGATGAAGCTGACTGGCCCCGAAAGGGAACGGTACAAGGAGCTAAAGCGCTGCTTGTCTTCGTTATGAAAGCGTTGCGTAGCGGTTCATCAGCAAAACTACATGCATCGGTTCACGACCCTGCCCGTATTCGGCAGACCGTCACTGACGCCCGGTTTTCTGAGCCGGAGACAACTTTGAAGTGTTAACGAATCAATTGATAGATCGCCAACTGGTCAAGGGGCTTACACATGAATCTGAACAACC
Source organism: Pseudomonas sp. 31 R 17 (assembly GCF_900004915.1). Lineage (NCBI taxonomy): Bacteria > Pseudomonadati > Pseudomonadota > Gammaproteobacteria > Pseudomonadales > Pseudomonadaceae > Pseudomonas > Pseudomonas sp. 31 R 17. The sequence goes on along the minus strand of NZ_CVTN01000044.1, from coordinate 9,171 downwards.
AACCCACTATCGATGAACTGGCTGAGATGTTTGCCGCGCAGAAAGACACACTCGACGACCATATCCTGTGGATTGGCAAATCGGGCGAAGTTCAACTTGACTGCGTAGCGCCTCACACCGAGGAAGCCGAGTTCGACCGCAATCACCGTGAACTGGCGGCGCGCCTGAAGATGTACCGTCGCGGCCAGGGTTATGTCGGCAAGAAAGCGGCGGCCGATCGCAACTTCATCGAGCAGGTATTCGACACACTTAACAATGCCTGGGCCTCTTTCAAAGACAGCTCGCAAGTTAAAGTGATTGATCGTTACTACTAAGTAGTTGTTCTAATGTGGGGGCTGGCTTGCCAGTCCCCATATTTATAAGTGGTGTACTCAAAAAGTTGGAAACCGCCCCCTCTCCGCTTCATCTTTAAAGATATCGAACAGCACCTGCGCCGCTGCCGACAGTTCATGCCCAGGCTTGGTCAGTACGCCAATGGGCCGCTCGATCACCGGGCCGGTCAAGGTGATGCAACGGGCGCCCGCCTCCTCCATCTGCCGTGCGCACAATGCAGGTACAGCACTGACGCCCAAGCCGCTGGCAACCATCTTGCCCACCGTAGCCAATTGATGGCTTTCCAGCGCCACGGGCAGTTTCATCTGCAAGGCGCCCAAGTGCTCTTCCAGCATGACCCGCACCGTCGATGGACGCTGGAGGGTGATGAAGGGTTGCTCCAGCAGCGTTTTCCAGTCGATCTCGGCCACCTGTGCCAAAGGCGAATCGCCCGGTACCACGGCGATAAACCGGTCCAGGTACAACGGCGTGAACGCCAGTGACGAACCGTCGGACGGCTCGAACGCCACGCCCAGTTCCACCTGGCGGTCGCGCACCATCTCCAGCACCTGCTCGTTGATCAAGTCATGCACCGTCACGTTCACCTGAGGGTAACGCGCGCGGAATATCTTCAGGATCGGTGGCAGCAGGTTGCCGGCAAATGATGGCATCGCCGCCACCGTTACACGCCCGCGTTGCAGAGTGAAGCGTTGGCGCAGTTCGTCCTCGGCGTTGTCCCAGTCGGCAATCAATCGACGCGCCAGCGGCAGCAGGGATTCGCCTTCGGGCGTCAGCGCGACATTGCGTGTATTGCGGCTGAACAGGCGCCCGCCCAGGCCTTCTTCCAGGCCCTTGATCGTCAGGCTCAGCGCCGATTGGGACAGGTGCAGACGCTCACACGCAGCGGCAAAACTCAGGCTCTGGGCCACGGCCAGGAAGGCACGCATTTGTTTAATGGTCATGAGGCTACTTCGCAGGGTGATCGACTATGCTGTTTTCTAAATCAATCAACCTTAAAAAACAACTTAACAAATCAATCCTTCAGCGCAACACTCGGTCCATTGGCTGGCCCACAAACAATAAAAGAGGTGCATATGGCAGGTTTCGATAAGCGCGTGGCGTCCTACGAAGAAGCGCTGACAGGTCTGGAAGACGGCATGACCGTACTCTCCGGCGGTTTTGGCCTGTGCGGCATTCCGGAAAACCTCATCAATGAGATCAAGCGCAAGGGCACCCGTGACCTGACCGTGGTGTCCAACAACTGCGGCGTCGACGGTTTCGGCCTGGGCGTGCTGCTGGAAGAAAAGCAGATCCGCAAGGTGATCGCTTCCTACGTGGGCGAAAACGCTCTGTTCGAAAAGCAGTTGCTGAGCGGCGAAATCGAAGTGGTGCTGACCCCCCAGGGCACCCTCGCGGAAAAAATGCGTGCAGGCGGCGCCGGCATTCCGGCCTTCTTCACCGCCACCGGGGTCGGCACTCCTGTCGCCGAAGGCAAGGAAACCCGCGAATTCAACGGCCGCCCCTACCTGATGGAAGAGTCCATCACCGGTGACTTCGCTATCGTCAAAGGCTGGAAAGCCGACCACTTCGGCAACGTCATCTATCGTCACACCGCCCAGAACTTCAACCCGCTGGCCGCCACCGCCGGCAAGATCACCGTGGTCGAAGTCGAGGAAATCGTCGAACCGGGCGAACTGGACCCGGCGCAGATCCACACCCCTGGCATCTACGTCGACCGGATCATCTGCGGCACCTTCGAGAAGCGCATCGAACAGCGCACCGTCCGCAAATAATCCACGTCCAGAACAATAAGAGGAAATAACCATGGCGCTTACCCGCGAACAAATGGCTCAACGCGTCGCCCGCGAAATGCAGGACGGTTTCTACGTCAACCTCGGCATCGGCATTCCGACCCTGGTGGCCAACTACATTCCCGACGGCATGGAAGTGATGCTGCAATCGGAAAATGGCCTGCTCGGCATGGGCCCCTTCCCGACTGAAGACACCATTGATGCCGACATGATCAACGCCGGCAAACAAACCGTCACCGCACGCATCGGCGCCTCGATTTTCTCCTCCGCCGAGTCCTTCGCGATGATTCGCGGCGGCCACGTCGACCTCACCGTACTCGGCGCCTTTGAAGTCGACGTCCAGGGCAACATCGCCTCGTGGATGATCCCCGGCAAGCTGGTCAAGGGCATGGGCGGCGCGATGGACCTGGTGGCCGGTGCGGAAAATATCATCGTGATCATGACCCACGCGTCCAAGGACGGTGAGTCGAAACTGCTCAGCCAGTGCAGCCTGCCGCTGACCGGCGCCCACTGCATCAAGCGCGTGCTGACGGACCTGGCCTACCTGGAAATCGAAAATGGCGCTTTCGTCCTCAAGGAACGCGCACCTGGCGTCAGCGTTGAAGAGATTGTCAGCAAGACCGCCGGTAAACTGATCGTCCCGGACCACGTTCCAGAAATGCATTTCCAGTGAGGACAGATTCCATGCAAGACGTCGTGATTGTTGCTGCCACCCGCACCGCCGTGGGCAGCTTCCAGGGTTCGCTGGCCACTATCCCGGCCCCTGAACTGGGCGCTGCGGTGATTCGTCGCCTGCTGGAGCAGACTGGCCTCGACCCGGCCGAAGTCGATGAAGTGATTCTCGGCCAGGTACTCACCGCAGGCAGCGGCCAGAACCCGGCGCGCCAGGCCTCGATTCTCGCCGGCCTGCCCCATGCCGTGCCGAGCCTGACCCTGAACAAGGTGTGCGGTTCGGGCCTCAAGGCCCTGCACCTGGGTGCGCAGGCGATCCGTTGCGGCGACGCGGACGTGATCATCGCCGGCGGCATGGAAAACATGAGCCTGGCGCCGTACGTATTGCCCGCCGCGCGCACCGGTTTGCGCATGGGCCACGCCAAGATGATCGACAGCATGATCACCGACGGCCTGTGGGATGCGTTCAACGACTACCACATGGGCATCACCGCCGAAAACCTGGCGGACAAGTACGGCATCAGCCGTGAGGCACAGGACGCCTTTGCCGCTGCGTCCCAGCAAAAAGCAATCGCCGCCCTCGAAGCCGGACGGTTTGCCGATGAGATCACACCGATCCTGATTCCCCAGCGCAAGGGCGATCCGGTGGTCTTCGACGTGGACGAACAGCCGCGTGCCGGTACCACCGCCGAGTCCCTGGCCAAGCTCAAACCCGCCTTTAAAAAGGACGGCAGCGTCACCGCCGGCAACGCCTCCAGCCTTAACGACGGCGCCGCAGCGGTGCTGTTGATGAGCGCCGCCAAAGCCAAGGCCCTCGGCCTGCCCGTGCTGGCACGAATCGCCAGCTATGCCAACGCCGGGGTTGACCCGGCAATCATGGGCATCGGCCCGGTGTCGGCCACCCGCCGCTGCCTGGACAAGGCCGGCTGGCAACTGGGCGACCTGGATTTGATCGAAGCCAACGAAGCCTTCGCCGCGCAATCCCTGGCGGTGGGCAAAGAGCTGGAATGGGACGCCGAAAAGGTCAACGTCAATGGCGGCGCCATCGCCATCGGCCACCCAATTGGTGCGTCAGGCTGCCGCGTGCTGGTGACCCTGCTGCACGAAATGATCAAGCGCGACGCCAAAAAAGGCTTGGCGACACTGTGCATCGGTGGTGGCCAAGGCGTAGCCCTCGCCCTCGAACGCGGCTGATCATCCAAGAGCAACACGGAAAAGGCCCGGTTCCACGAAAACCGGGCCTTTTCTTTATTGATCGTTCCCGCGCAGAGCATGGGAACGATCATTACACCCGTGATCAGCGCTTCATACAACGCTGATAGCGCTCATCCACACGTTTGGCAAACCACGCCGTGGTCAGATTGCGCGTAATCTTCGGGCTCTTGAGCACGATGCCCGGCAGGATTGCCCGTGGCAATGGTTTGCCGGCAGCCTTGTCAGCCAGGGCGAACACGCGCTTGTAGAGGGTGGTGTCCTCGAAGTCCAACGCTTCGCCTTGCTCCAGTTGACTGCGAATGCTGGGATTGCGCATATCCAGCTTCGCCCCCAACGAACGCACCGCCAGCTCAGTGGTGCCGGGCAGCAACGAACCATAGCGAATCAAATCCCCATCCAGCGCCAGTTCGGTGCCAGAGGCACGGCTGACGGCGGCCTGGAACGCAGCATTGCGGCTGGCGTACCAACCCGCATTGAAATCGGCAAAGCGGTACAGCGGCTGGTCATAGCTGACCGGGTAGCCCAGCAGATGGGCGATACCAAAGTACATGCCGCCACGGCGAGTGAACACTTCGCGGCGAATCGTACCGTCTACCGTGTAGGGATAACCCCGCGCCTGTTTTTGCGCAAAGTCGATGCTGACCTGCATCGGGCCGGCGGTGTGTACCGGGTTGAAGCCGCCAAACAGCGTGTTGCCCAACGGCACGACGCCGATGAAATCGTCGAAGATCCCGCTCAGGTCCTTCTCGGTGCGCGCAGCGTTCAAACGCTCGGCGTAGGTCTTGCCGGTGGGCGAGCGCAATTGCAAGGCGCTGCGCACGACAAACGCCGGCACATGAACCTTCCCGGCACGCCGCAGGATTTCGTCCTGGGCGATCTTGCCCATGCCCGGCACCGGTGGGTCGACCTGATACGTGGACTCCTGCTCGGTCACCGCCAGTACGGCGCAGATGTTTTCGGTGCTGGGATAGATCTTCTGGGTGTCGAACGCGGTGTAGATATCCTGAGCCCAACCTTCGCGGTCCGCGACCTTGGCCGGCAACAGGCGCACGATCTGCGTCTTCACCTCGGCCTCGCTGCGCTCGGGTTGCTGCGGACCGCGTGAGGTGGAGCAACCGGCCAGCACCAGTAACGTTGCAAGGCAGAGGATCAGGCGGCTTGAATACATATGGCTTCCTTGGTGAACGGCGGGTCGGGCGATGAGGATATCGACAGGCAAGTCTAACCGGGGTTCGTGGGTATGCCGAACTGCGCGAGGCTCTGGCTGAAACTTCCCACATAACCGTCGGATAAGCTCTACTCCCCGCCTCTGAAAACCGCTGCAAAGTCCTTCGCCTGATTAAACAGTGCGAGGGATTGCAGATGGTTTTTCCAGTTAAAGCCCTGATCGACAGGGCTCACCCATGATCGACGCAACCAGCCAAGCCATTGGTTTCCTGGTGTTGGCCGCGATGGACGCAAAGACGCGGGACGTCGAATCCATCCTCAGCGATTTCCGGGGATGCCTGCACCCATACGACACCTGGGCTCAAAGCTTTTTCAGCTTTTCGGCACTGAATGTCGAGCAAGTGTTCAAGGTGGGAGAAGAAGTAGCGCTCGTAGCGCCGATCAATCGGTCCCTCTTTCCCAGCAGCACGGTCGCCACGTGTACAGCCAACGGCACGTTGACCCTGGTGCATATGTTCCAGAGTTCGCGATTCGTGCCGATCGGCAACACGCCCGTCGTGGTGCAGCGCATCGATCCAGACGGCGGTCCGCTGGGGGACCCACTCCATAAGACCATCGGTCCCAGCGGCATTCTGGAAATCACCGAGTGTGATCGCAACCAGAAGTACCGAGTCAGTTTCTACCCCGACGTCTCTTCAGAGCATTTCAAGGCGCTGTACGCTTCTTATCAGTCGGTCATTGCGTCACTGGAAGGCTGGTTGCGCAGTGAGTGGGGAACCACTTTCGAACCCCTGTGGAAGGGGTACTCCGAGGCAAACTTCCTCAAGCGCTACCTTTCGCTGTACGGCGCCTATGCCCGAGGTTTCAGCGACTCCCTTTACTCAATCTGGGACGACGTAGAGCAGTTATTTCAATGGCTGTCAGCCCCCCTGGCCAATGCTGAAAAGCTGCTGCATTACTTTTCCCAGGACGAGTTTGAAAAATTACTGACGTTAAGTGCCGAGACGCTCGCCAAGGGTCTGCTGGTGCTGAGCGACGAGCCTTTGCTGTTCATTTACCTGGCGGCGCTGGTCAGCTGGATGCGCATGCTGCCACCGCCCTATATGAACGAAATGCTGGGCGAGATTGGCGCCGAGGTCGTCATCAACCTGTTATTGGGCCTGGCGACGGGCGGCATGGGTATTGTGCTGCGCATGAGCACGAAAGTGCTGGCTGGCATCAAGTCGCGCCGGGTGCGCAGGTGGCTGGAGCAGATAGCCGAGCAGTTCGGGAAAGTTCGCCTGGTCGGGCATAGCGAAGCGCTCAAGCCGGTGCTGCTGAGCAGCGCGGCGACGCCGATCAAGGCAGTGCCGGTAGCGCCGTTGAAGGCGGGCGAGCATCTGGTTTCGAACGCGGTGCCGATGGTGCGCAACAAAACGCAGCGCACCGCATTGGTCCGCCAGGAGCCGGTGGATGATGTGCCGGCCGTGGCGTCCAACCCGAAGGGCGATGCGGCCGCATCTGCGGATAAAACAGTTACTAACGGTTGCCCGGTGTCGATGGTCACCGGCGAGGAACTGCTGACCCTGACCGATGGCGCGCTCGATGGCATCTTGCCGTTCGAGTGGACGCGCTTGTATCGCACCAGTGCGGTGGACGTGGATTGCGGGTTGGGGTTTGGCTGGAGTCATGCGCTGGCGCACAGGCTTGTGGTTTCAGCCGATTCGGTGGTGTGGACCGACCATGAGAATCGCTCGACCACCCTGCCCTTGCCGACGGCTGCTCGACCGGCGATTACCAACAGCCTGGCGGAAGCGGCTATTTATTTGGGCTCGGTTTCTGGCGAGTTGGTGCTGGCCCAGGCTTCTCGGTTCTATCACTTTTACGACGGCGTACTGACGGCGATCAGCGATGCGTATGACAACCGGCTGCGTATTTTCCGGGATCGGTTGGGGCGTATTGAGCGACTGGATAACGGCGCGGGGCGCTCTTTGCTCTTGCGCTACGTGCTGGGTCGGATTGTGGCGGTGGACTACCAGGTTCATCGCGCCAAAGGCCATGAACCCTTCGTGTGGGTGACCGAGCAGAACGTCGTTTCCTACGCCTACGACGACGCCGGACGACTGGTGTCGGCGACCAATGCCGTCGGTGAACGCGAGGCTTATCGGTACGACGAAGAGCACGTCATTCTTGAGCGGCAGTTGGCCGGTGGGGCGAGTTTCTTTTGGGCGTGGGAAAGGTCTGGTAAAGCCGCACGCTGTGTCCGGCACTGGGCCAGTTTTTCACAGATGGACACGCGGTACGTATGGGGTGATGACGGCAGCGTCAACGTGCACAACGCCGATGGCAGCCAGGAAGTGTATGTCCATGACGACCGGGCGCGACTGGTACAGCGCATCGATCCCGACGGTGCCCGGCATTTCAAATCCTACGACGACAAGGGCCGACTGACCGTCGAGCAGGACCCGCTGGGCGCGGTGACGGCGTATCAGTACGACGACGCCGGACGCTTGGTCGCGCTGTTTCCGGGGGAGGATGAGCCGACATCCTACGAGCATGACAATGGTTTCGTACGAGTGGTGCGACGCGGTGAGGCGGTCTGGAAATACGAGCGCAATGAGCAAGGCGATGTCATCCGCAGGATTGATCCGGAGGGCAACGCGACCGACTACGGCTACGACAAGCGGGGGCAACTGACCGGTGTCTGGTATCCCGACAACAGCTGTCATCGGCTGGTGTGGAATGAGCGCGGGCAGTTGCTTGAGGAGCAATTACCGAATGGCGGCATCAAGCGTTATCGCTATGACGATCTGGGGCGGCAGGTTGCGCGTGAGGATGAGCACGGCGCGCTGACTCAGTATCAATGGGACGCTGTAGGACGCCTGCTGAAATTGACCCAACCCGACGGTACCTATCGGGACTTCAGCTACAACCCCTACGGAAAAATCATCGCCGAACGCGACGAACTCGGCCACATCACCCGCTACGAATACGCCGACGGCCTGCACCTGATCAGCCGCCGCATCAACGCCGATGGAACTCAGGTCAAGTATCGCTACGACAACGCTCGATTATTGCTGACCGCCATCGAAAACGAAGTCGGCGAAACCTATCGACTGGACTACCACCCCAACGGCCTGATCCGACAGGAAACCGGCTTCGACGGCCAACGCACCGCCTACGCCTACGACCTCAACGGCAACCTGCTGGAAAAGACCGAACACGGCGACGACGATAGTCAGCTGGTTACCCAATACGAGCGCGACCACGCCGGTCGTCTTGTAAGAAAAACCCTCCCCGATGGCAATACGGTCGACTACACCTACGACCGCCAGGGCAACCTCCTCAGCGTCGAAGACGGCCACTGGGCGCTGGCCTACGAGTACGACAAACAAAACCGTCTCACTGCTGAACATCAGGGCTGGGGCACCTTGCGCTATGGCTATGACGCCTGCGGCCAACTTCAGCATTTACGCCTGCCGGATAATAACTGTCTGACCTTCAACCACGACAAAGGCGGCCACCTGGCCACCGTCGAGCTAAATGGCTCACTGCTGACCTCCCACCTGTTCCATGCAGGTCGCGAACACCAACGCCAACAAGGCCAACTGCTCAGCCACTACCACTACGACGACCAAAACCGCCTGCACGCCCACGCCGTCACCCAGCAAGGAAACCACCTTTACCAACGCCAATACGACTACGACAAAGCCGGCAACCTCACCCGCCTGCTCGACACCCGCAAAGGCGAACACCGTTACCGCTACGACCCGCTAAACCGCCTGACCCGCGCCGATCACTCGCAAGACGTACAGGAGCGTTTCGGCCACAACCCCGCCGGCAATTTGCTTATGCAAGACAGGCCGGGCCCCGATATCGTGGCTGGCAATCGCCTGATGATCCAAGGCGATCACCATTACGACTATGACGCTTTTGGAAATCTAATAAGAGAACGGCGCGGCAAAGGTCATTCACTCGTCACCGAATACCGCTACGACTGCCAGCACCGGCTGAT
>NZ_CVTN01000036.1:0-23598 GCF_900004915.1 Pseudomonas sp. 31 R 17 | reverse complement strand
TCCAGGGCCCGGCATTGCGCTGATCCCAAGCCAGCAGTAGATCAAAATGTGGGAGGGGGCTTGCCCCCGATGACGGTGTGTCAGCAATAGATAAGCTGGCTGATCCACCGCTATCGGGGGCAAGCCCCCTCCCACATTGGGTTGATGTGTGCTTAAGGGATTTGTACGCCTTCGGTTAGCAGCATATCCACCAGTCGAATCAGTGGCAGGCCAACAAGGCTGGTGGCATCCGGGCCGTCAGTGCTCTGGAACAGGCTTACACCCAGCCCCTCGGCCTTGAAGCTGCCCGCACAGTCATACGGTTGCTCGATCCGCAAATAACGCTCGATGCGCTCCTCGTCCAGTTCACGCATCTGCACGGTAAACGGTACGCAGTCGACCTGGCAGTGTCCCGTCTCGCTGTTGAGCAGTGCCAGGCCTGTAAGAAAGCTCACACGCTTGCCGCTGGCCGCCAACAATTGCTCGCGGGCATTTTCAAAGGTGTGGGGCTTGCCGATGATCCGGCCTTCCAGTGCCGCTACCTGATCAGAGCCAATGATCAAATGCCCGGGATGGCTGGCGGCGAGGGCGCGCGCTTTCTGTTCGGCCAGGCGCTTGACCAGCTCAAGGGCTGACTCACCCGGGCGATGGCTTTCATCGATATCCGGCGAGCTGCAGGTGAACGGCAAGTGCAGGCGGCTCAGCAATTCCCAGCGATAAACCGAGCTGGACGCGAGTAATAAAGGCAGCATATACGTCTCCTCAAGACAGCCGCAGATTCTAGCGGCGTGACCGGCTGACGCACAGGGCTGAATTTCCTTTGACATGGCCGGGTGCATCCCTATAATGCTGCGCCTATGTTGAATGACCCGATTCCACCTCACGTTGACCCGCGCAAATTGGCTGATCGTGGCACTTCCCTTCAAGGTGAATTGCCGCTGGCCGATTTGGAGAGACTCTGCGACTCGCTTTCCGACACTGTCGGTGCGGTCCAGGCCAAATTCGTTTTTGAACGAGATGAACGTAAATCTGTGGTAATTCACAGCCTTATCGACACCGAAGTCAAAATGGTTTGCCAGCGTTGTCTTGAGCTGGTCACCCTGCCGATCCACAGCGAATGCAGTTATGCCGTGGTGAAGGAGGGTGCGAATACCCAGTCGTTGCCGAAAGGTTATGACGTGCTGGAACTGGGCGAAGATCCTTTGGATCTGCATGCACTGATCGAGGAGGAGCTTTTGCTCGCCTTGCCCATTGTGCCTGCTCATCATCCGGAAGAATGCCAGCAGCCGGCGGGCCTCGATGACGAGCCCGAACCGAGCGAGGACGAGGTAACGCGGTCCAACCCGTTCAGTGTATTGGCGCAGTTAAAGCGTGACCCAAACGTTTAGGAGTTAATCAATTATGGCTGTTCAGCAGAACAAAAAATCCCGCTCCGCCCGTGACATGCGCCGTTCGCACGACGCTCTCGAGGCTAGCACCCTGTCCGTGGAAAAGACCACCGGTGAAGTTCACCTGCGTCACCACGTATCGCCAGAAGGCGTATACCGTGGCCGTAAAGTGATCGACAAGGGCGCTGACGAGTAATCACTTGTCTGCTCAAGTCATCGCGATTGACGCAATGGGCGGGGACTTCGGTCCCCGCAGCATTGTTCAGGCCTGCATTGCCAGCCTGTCCGCTACGCCCTCGCTGCACCTGACCCTTGTCGGTCAACCTACCCTTATTGAAGAACTGATTGCCAGCCATCCGGCGGTGGATCGCGCGCGCCTGACGGTTACGCCGGCCAGCGAAACCATCACCATGGACGAAAAACCGGCAGCGGCCCTGCGCGGCAAGCCCGACTCGTCCATGCGCGTGGCCCTGGAGCTGCTGCGCGACGGCAAGGTGCACGCCTGTGTCAGCGCCGGCAATACCGGCGCGCTGATGGCCCTGTCGCGGCATGTGCTCAAGACCCTGCCGGGCATTGATCGGCCGGCGATGGTGGCGGCGATTCCGACGCAGAAAGGTTATTGCCAGTTGCTGGACCTGGGGGCGAATGTCGATTGCAGTGCCGAGCATCTGTTGCAGTTCGCCGTGATGGGGTCGGTGGCCGCCGAAGCGCTGGGTGTGGTCCGGCCTAGGGTGGCCCTGCTCAATATCGGCACCGAGGAGATCAAGGGCAACCAGCAGGTCAAGCTGGCCGCCACCTTGCTGCAGGGCGCGCGGGGTTTGAACTACGTAGGTTTTGTCGAAGGTGATGGCTTGTACCGTGGCGAAGCCGACGTGGTGGTGTGTGACGGCTTTGTCGGCAACATTCTGCTCAAGTCCAGTGAGGGCTTGGCAACCATGATTGCCACGCGTATCGAAGCCTTGTTCAGGCAGAACCTGGCAGCGCGCATGGTCGGCGCCCTGGCGCTGCCGTTGATGCGTCGTCTGCAGGCCGACCTGGCGCCGGCGCGGCATAATGGCGCGAGTTTCCTGGGGTTGCAGGGCGTTGTGGTGAAAAGCCATGGCTCGGCAGGTGTCGAGGGCTTTCAGAGCGCGATTGCCCGGGCCGTGATCGAGATTCAGGACAACCTGCCGCAACGCCTGCGCGGCCGTCTGGAGGGCTTGTTGCCTTAGGCGAATCGGCCCGGGAGTGCTTAAATGTGACCGGCCAGTTCAATTGACCATCCAATCTGTCAGTTTCGCGCGCTCCCACCGTCGGCGTGCGCATTTTTGACGACCAGATCATTAGGGGCTTGTTACATGTCTACATCCCTCGCATTCGTCTTTCCAGGGCAAGGTTCGCAGTCCCTCGGCATGTTGGCCGAGCTGGGCGCGCAATACCCGCTGGTCCTGGACACGTTCAAGGAAGCTTCCGACGCCCTGGGTTATGACCTGTGGGCGCTGACCCAGCAGGGGCCGGAAGAGCAACTCAATCAAACCGACAAGACCCAGCCGGCCATTCTGACCGCTTCGATCGCCCTGTGGCGCGTGTGGCTGGCCGAAGGCGGCGCACGCCCGGCATTCGTCGCCGGTCACAGCCTGGGCGAATACAGCGCCCTGGTCGCGGCGGGCAGCCTGACCCTCGGTGAAGCGGTCAAGCTGGTCGAGCGTCGTGGCCAGTTGATGCAGGAGGCCGTTCCGGCCGGGCAGGGCGGCATGGCCGCGATCCTGGGGCTGGACGATGCCGTGGTGATCGAAGCCTGCGCCGAGGCGGCGCAGGGTGAAGTGGTCAGCGCGGTGAATTTCAACTCCCCTGGCCAAGTGGTCATCGCGGGTGCCAAGGCAGCGGTCGAGCGCGCCATCGAAGGCTGCAAGGCCCGGGGTGCCAAGCGTGCGCTGCCGTTGCCGGTCAGCGTGCCTTCACACTGCGAGCTGATGCGTCCGGCGGCCGAGCGTTTTGCCGAGTCCATCGCCGCCATCAACTGGCAGGCGCCGCAGATCCCGCTGGTGCAGAACGTCAGCGCGGCGGTCGCCCCGGACCTGGAGACCCTCAAACGCGACCTGCTGGAGCAACTCTACAAGCCGGTTCGCTGGGTTGAATCGGTGCAGACCCTCGCCGCCAAGGGCGCCACCGAACTGGTCGAGTGCGGCCCGGGCAAAGTCCTGGCCGGCCTGAACAAGCGCTGCGCCGACGGCGTATCGACTGCCAATCTCAATACCCCGGATGCCTTCGCTGCCGCTCGTGCGGCGCTGGCCTGATCCCCGAACTTAGGAGAAGCCTGCATGAGTCTGCAAGGTAAAGTTGCATTGGTTACCGGCGCAAGCCGTGGCATCGGCCAGGCCATCGCCCTGGAACTGGGTCGTCAGGGCGCCGTCGTGATCGGCACCGCCACGTCCGCCTCGGGTGCCGAGCGTATCGCCGCAACCCTGAAGGAAAACGGCGTGCAGGGCACCGGCCTCGAGCTGAACGTGACCAGTGACGAATCCGTGGCGGCCGTGCTGGCCGCGATCACCGCGCAGTTCGGTGCGCCGGCGATTCTGGTGAACAATGCCGGTATCACCCGCGATAACCTGATGATGCGCATGAAAGACGACGAATGGTACGACGTGGTCGATACCAACCTGAACAGTCTGTTCCGCCTGTCCAAGGGTGTTTTGCGCGGCATGACCAAGGCGCGCTGGGGCCGAATTATCAATATTGGCTCCGTAGTGGGTGCCATGGGCAACGCCGGCCAAGTAAACTACGCTGCGGCCAAGGCCGGTCTGGAAGGTTTCAGCCGTGCACTGGCGCGTGAAGTCGGCTCGCGGTCGATTACGGTAAACTCGGTGGCCCCAGGGTTCATCGACACCGATATGACCCGCGAACTGCCCGAAGCACAGCGTGAAGCCTTGCTGACGCAGATTCCGCTGGGCCGTCTGGGCCAGGCCCAAGAGATCGCGAATGTGGTCACTTTCCTGGCATCCGACGGTGCGGCATACGTGACCGGGGCTACAATTCCGGTGAACGGCGGGATGTACATGAGTTAAATTGTGACGGATCGCTTCAAAAATATGTCATACGAGCTGTCTAAAATCCGTTATAAAGCTGCAACTTAATTTATAGGCAGGTGGTCGAGCGGGTACAGGGTGAAGCTTTCGGTTGAAAAACCGAAATGGCTTTCTATACACTTACCCACTGGCCAGCTGCCTGAATTTGTCCATTAGGAGTTAAACAAGGTATGAGCACCATCGAAGAGCGCGTCAAGAAAATCGTCGCCGAGCAACTGGGCGTTAAGGAAGAAGAAGTGGTCAACACTGCTTCCTTCGTAGAAGACCTGGGTGCCGATTCCCTTGACACCGTTGAGCTGGTGATGGCTCTGGAAGAGGAATTCGAGACCGAAATCCCGGACGAAGAAGCTGAAAAAATCACTACTGTTCAAGCTGCCATCGACTACGTTACTAGCCACCAGGCGTAATAGTTTGTAGTCGTCGCCTGCTGTCAGGGAAAAACCGCACTGCTGTAACGGCGTGCGGTTTTTTCTTTCAGCGGTGACGAAAAGTACGCTGCGAAGCAAAGTGTCGTCATTAGAAAAAGGAGAGTGCTGTGTCGCGTAGACGCGTCGTAGTCACCGGTATGGGTATGTTGTCGCCACTGGGCACGGATGTGCCAAGCAGTTGGCAGGGCATTCTGGCTGGCCACAGTGGTATCGGTCTGATCGAACACACGGACCTTTCTGCCTATTCCACCCGTTTTGGCGGCTCGGTAAAGGGTTTCAATGTCGAGCAATACCTTTCGCTCAAGGAATCGCGCAAGCTCGACCTGTTCATTCAATACGGCCTGGCAGCCGGTTTTCAGGCAGTGCGTAACGCCGGCCTGGAAGTCACCGACGCCAACCGTGAGCGCATCGGCGTGGCCATGGGTTCGGGGATTGGGGGTCTGACCAATATCGAAGAAACCAGCCGCACGCTGCACGATTCCGGTCCCCGTCGAATTTCACCGTTCTTCGTGCCGGGCTCGATCATCAATATGATTTCCGGTTTCCTGTCCATCCATTTGGGGGCACAGGGGCCTAACTACGCCATCGCGACGGCGTGCACCACGGGCACTCACTGCATCGGCATGGCGGCGCGAAACATCGCTTACGATGAAGCTGACGTGATGATTGCCGGTGGCGCCGAGATGGCTGCCTGCGGCCTGGGCATGGGCGGCTTCGGCGCGTCCCGTGCGCTGTCGACCCGCAACGATGAGCCGACCCGTGCCAGCCGTCCTTGGGACAAGGGCCGTGACGGTTTCGTGCTGTCCGACGGTGCCGGTGCCCTGGTACTGGAAGAGCTGGAGCATGCCAAGGCGCGCGGTGCCACCATCTATGCCGAGCTGATCGGGTTTGGCATGAGCGGCGACGCCTACCACATGACCTCGCCACCGTCCGACGGTGCCGGTGCTGCGCGCTGCATCACCAATGCCCTGCGCGATGCGAAGGTCAATGCCGACCAGGTGCAGTACATCAATGCCCATGGCACGTCGACGCCGACCGGCGACCTGGCGGAAGCCGAAGCCATCAAGTCGGTGTTCGGCGAACACGCCTACAAGCTGGCGGTCAGCTCGACCAAATCCATGACCGGCCACCTGTTGGGCGCGGCGGGTGCGGTCGAGGCGATCTTCAGTGTCATGGCCATCAAGGATCAGGTCGCTCCGCCGACCATCAACCTCGATGAGCCGGACGAAGGCTGCGACCTCAACTTCGTGCCTCACGAAGCGCAACCGATGCCGATCGACGTGGTGATCTCCAACTCGTTCGGGTTTGGTGGCACCAACGGCTCGCTGGTGTTCCGCCGGTTCGCCGAGTGATGCACAGCTGGGTCGACGGTCAGCCAGCGGACAGCGTGCCCCTGAAAGATCGCGGCCTGGCGTATGGCGATGGTGTGTTTGAAACCATCGCGGTCAAGGCCGGGCAGCCGGTGCTGCTCGACCGTCACCTGCAGCGCCTCGATGAGGGCTGCAGGCGCCTCGCGTTGGAGGTGGATCACGCCCTGGTCCGCAGCGAAGTGCTGGCCTATGCCGCAGCCCTGGGCAATGGCGTGCTCAAGTTGATCCTGACCCGTGGCGACAGCCAGCGCGGTTACGGCATCGATCCCGATGCCGCGGTACGCCGTATCTTGCAGGGCGGTCCGCCCGCCACCTATCCCGAAGCCCATGGCACCGACGGCATCCGTCTGTTTGCGTGCGCCACCCGCTTGGCCGAACAACCGCTGCTGGCCGGGCTCAAACACCTGAACCGCCTTGAGCAGGTCATTGCCCGCGCCGAATGGCGGGATGCCGAGCATGCCGAAGGCTTGATGCTGGATAGGTCCGGGCGGGTTATCGAAGGCGTATTCAGCAACCTGTTTGTGGTGCGCAACGGCGTGTTACGTACCGCTGATCTGACGCGTTGCGGCGTTGCCGGGGTGATGCGCGCCGAGATCCTCGACCAGGCGCAAGCCCTGGGCGTCCCGGTGGCCGTGGCCGACGTCAGCCTGGAGCAGTTGCGACAGGCCGACGAAGTCTTCGTGTGCAACAGCGTTTATGGCATCTGGCCGGTACGCGAGTGCGCTGGGATGAGCTGGTCGGTTGGGCCGCTCACCCGTAAACTGCAGGGCATTGTTCGCGCGCTATTGGATATTTGAGTGATACGAAAACTGGTTGTGCTGCTGCTGGTCGGTCTGTTCTCGGCGGTTTTGCTGTCGGGCTTCTGTGCCTGGAAATACAACGCTGCCTTGAAGCAGCCGTTGCACCTGACCCAGGAGCAGTTGCTTGATGTTCCGGCAGGGGCCACGCCCACCGGCACCTTCAATCGTCTGGAAGCCGATGGCGTGCTCGACGGTGCCTTCTGGCTGCGTCTTTACTGGCGCTTTAACCTTGAGAACCAGCCGCTGCACAGCGGCGAATACCGCATGACCCCGGGCCTCACCGCCGAAGGCCTGATCGGCCTTTGGCAGCGTGGGGAAGTGGTGCAATACAGCCTGACCCTGGTGGAGGGGTGGAACTTTCGCCAGGTGCGCTCGGCCCTGGCCAAGCACGAAAAGATCGTGCAGACCCTCACCGGCCTCAGTGACAGCGAAGTGATGGACAAGCTCGGCCATCCCGGCGTATTCCCTGAAGGGCGGTTCTTTCCCGACACCTACCGTTTCGTGCGGGGCATGACGGACGTCGAATTCCTGAAGAAAGCCTACAACCGTCTGGACGATGTGCTCGCCCAGGAGTGGAGCAGGCGCGCCGCTGATGCGCCTTACACCGAGCCTTATCAAGCGCTGATCATGGCCTCGCTGGTGGAGAAGGAGACCGGTATGCCCGAAGAACGTGGGCAGATTGCCGGTGTGTTCGTGCGTCGCCTGAAGCTGGGCATGATGTTGCAGACCGACCCCACGGTGATCTATGGCCTGGGTGAGCGCTACAACGGCAAATTGACCCGTGCCCATCTCAAGGAGGCCAACCCTTACAACACCTACATGATCGCTGGCCTGCCGCCGACACCCATCGCCATGGTGGGCCGCGAGGCGATTCATGCCGCCCTGAACCCGGTGCCGGGCAGCAGCCTGTATTTCGTCGCCCGTGGCGATGGCAGCCATGTGTTCTCGGATGACCTGGATGCCCATAATGCCGCCGTACGCGAGTTTCAACTCAAGCGCCGCGCCGATTACCGGTCCAGCCCGGCACCGCAGGTCAAGCCGCTGGAAGACACGGTGCCACCGGTTGAAGTACCGGTAGACCCCGCGCCGGACACCAGCGCCCCGCAAAGCCCGCAATGACTCTGACTAAGGACTGCCTGTGACTGGCTTGTTTATGACCCTCGAAGGCCCGGAAGGCGCCGGCAAAAGCACCAACCGCGATTACCTGGCCGAGCGCCTGCGCGCCGCGGGCGTCGAAGTGGTATTGACCCGTGAGCCTGGCGGTACGCCGCTGGCCGAGCGCATCCGTGAAGTCTTGCTGGCGCCGGGTGACGAGCCGATGAATGCGGATACCGAGCTGCTGCTGGTGTTCGCCGCCCGTGCCCAGCATCTGGCCGAGGTGATCCGGCCGGCCCTGGCCCGCGGCGCCGTGGTGATCTGCGACCGTTTTACCGACTCCACCTACGCCTACCAGGGCGGTGGTCGCGGCTTGTGCCTGCAGCGTATCGCTGCCCTGGAAGCCTTCGTTCAGGGGGACTTGCGCCCCGACCTGACCCTGCTGTTCGACCTGCCGGTGGAAGTGGGCATGGCCCGCGCCAGCGCGCGCGGTCGTCTGGATCGTTTCGAGCTGGAAGGCCAGGCATTTTTCGACGCCGTGCGCACCGCGTTCCTCGAGCGTGCCAGGGCGGAGCCTGCGCGTTATCACCTGCTTGACGCAGCGCAGCCGCTGGCTCAGGTGCAGCAAGCCCTTGATGCGCTGTTACCGACCCTGCTGGAGCGCGCTCGTGGCTGAAGCCTACCCGTGGCAGGACGGTCTCTGGCAGCAATTGGCCGGCCGTGCCCAACACGCCCACGCTTATTTGCTGCACGGCCCGACCGGTATCGGCAAGCGTGCCCTGGCCGAGCGCTTGATGGCGAGCCTGTTGTGCCAGCGGCCCGTTGATCTGCACGCCTGCGGCGAATGCAAATCCTGCCTGCTGCTGAAGGCCGGCAGCCACCCCGATAACTATGTGCTGGAACCTGAGGAAGCGGACAAGGCGATCAAGGTCGACCAGGTGCGCGACCTCGTCAGCTTCGTGGTGCAAACCGCGCAGATGGGCGGGCGCAAGGTGGTGCTGATCGAGCCGGTGGAGGCGATGAACATCAACGCCGCCAACGCGTTGCTCAAGAGTCTGGAAGAACCGTCCGGCGACACCGTGCTGTTGCTGGTCAGCCATCAGTCCAGCCGCTTGCTGCCGACCATCCGCAGCCGTTGCGTGCAGCAGGCATGCCCTTTGCCGAGCGAAGCCATGAGCCTGCAATGGCTGGCGCAGGCGCTGCCCGATTGCGCCGAGCAGGAACGGATCGAATTGCTGACCCTGGCCGCGGGTTCCCCGCTTGCGGCGGTGAAGCTGCACGCCCAGGGCGTGCGCGAGCAACGGGCACTGGTCGTAGACGGTGTGAAGAAACTGATCAAGCAGGAACTGTCCGCCACGCAATTGGCCGAAAGCGCGTGGAAGGACATTCCCCTGCTGCTGCTGTTCGACTGGTTCTGCGACTGGTCGAGCCTGATCCTGCGCTACCAGTTGACCCAGGACGAAAACGGCCTGGGTTTGCCGGACATGCGCAAGGTGGTGCAATACCTTGCGCAGAAAAGTGCCCAGGACAAGGTGCTGAGCATTCAGGACTGGATTCTCGCCCAGCGTCAGAAAGTGCTCGGCAAGGCCAACCTCAACCGCGTGCTGTTGCTTGAAGCACTGCTGGTCCAATGGGTCGGCTTGCTCGGCCGACGTTAATTTCCTTGGCCGACGGGTGTATCGTCGGCCAGACACTACTCAAGTTGTAATTGCCCATGCTCGTAGACTCCCATTGCCATCTCGACCGCCTTGATCTCGCCCAGCACAACGGCTCCCTGGACGCCGCCCTCGACGCTGCGCGCCAGCGCGGGGTAGGGCACTTCCTGTGCATCGGCGTCAGTGCCGAAAATGCCGCCGACGTCAAAGCCCTTGCCGATCGCTACGCCGATGTGGATTGCTCGGTGGGTATCCACCCGCTGGACCTCAAGCCCGGCGAAGCACCGGCCCTGGACTGGCTGCTCGGCGAACTCAATCACCCGCGCGTCGTCGCCATTGGCGAAACCGGTCTGGATTACCACTACGAACCCGAAGCCGCCGATCTGCAGCAGGCCTCATTCCGCCTGCACCTGCAGGCCGCGCAGCAGACCGGCAAGCCGGTGATCGTCCATACCCGTGGGGCTCGTGCCGATACCCTGACGCTCTTGCGCGAAGCCGCGCTGCCCCAGGCCGGTGTGTTGCATTGCTTTACCGAAGACTGGGCGATGGCCAAGGCGGCCCTGGACCTGGGGTTCTATATTTCCCTGTCGGGCATCGTTACCTTCCGCAATGCCGACGCGTTGCGTGATGTGGCGCGCCAAGTGCCTGCCGACCGGCTGCTGGTGGAAACCGATTCGCCGTACCTGGCGCCGATCCCCCATCGCGGCAAGCCGAACCTGCCGGAATATGTGCGTGACGTGGCGGATTATCTGGCGATGCTGCGCGGCGAGTCCTGCGAGCGCTTCGCCGAGCAGACGACCGAGAATTTCAAGCGTCTGTTTCCATTGGCCCATGTGGCCGGCGCTGCTACTTCTGCGACGTAGCGCGCTTGCTCGCGAAAAACGTCAACGATAACGCGTGCATCCTGGATAAACGCGGTGTCTATGAGTTCTTCGCGAGCAAGCTCGCTCCTGCAGGAGAAAATCGCAGGCAAAAAAAACCCGGGTTCTGGGGGGTGAATCCGGGTTAAGACCATTAGGAGTAAAACAAGGGTACGCAGTCCGTCGGTACCCAGGTCGACGCTTCACTTGGGGGAGATGTCGCGACGACACTTGAAGTATTGATCACTCTGGGATTCAGTCCAGTCTCGATGGGTCGATTTTTAAACGGATTTGGAATACGCGCGCTTCGCTTGAGTTCTCATCGAGTGGATGGGCAGGTGGGAATGGCGCGTCTTGTTTCTGACTGATATCGAGCAAATCGTTGGCGTACTGAAAGTAAAGTGCATAACGGGGTCACATAGGCGTTGCCCAACGACCGTTCAGTCGGGATAATCCCTCGCATCGGGTAAATCGTATCGCCACGTATCCTTGGCCTGCGCAACCCTTCCTATTCCGACCTTTGCAGACCTCTTCCTCATGCATAAAGAACCCCGTAAGGTCCGTGAGTTTCGCCGCCGTGAGCAGGAAATTCTCGACACCGCACTCAAATTGTTCCTCGAACAAGGCGAAGACAGCGTCACCGTCGAGATGATCGCGGATGCCGTGGGTATCGGCAAAGGCACGATCTACAAGCACTTCAAGTCCAAGGCCGAGATTTACCTGCGCCTGATGCTCGACTACGAGCGTGACTTGAATGAGCTGCTGCATTCCGCCGATGTCGACAAGGACAAAGAGGCCTTGTCCCGGGCCTATTTCGAGTTCCGCATGCGCGATCCGCAGCGCTACCGCCTGTTTGACCGCCTGGAAGAAAAGGTCGTCAAGGGCCACCAGGTACCGGAAATGGTCGAGGAGCTGCACAAGATCCGCGCCTCGAACTTTGAACGCCTGACCTTGCTGATCAAGGGCCGTATCAGTGAAGGCAAGCTTGAAGACGTGCCTCCCTACTTTCACTACTGCGCCGCCTGGGCCCTGGTGCATGGCGCCGTGGCGCTGTACCACTCGCCGTTCTGGAGCAATGTGCTGGAAGACCAGGAAGGTTTCTTCCAGTTCCTGATGGATATTGGCGTGCGCATGGGCAACAAGCGCAAGCACAGTACCGAGCCGCCGGCCGTGGAGTCGCCCTCCACCTGATGATGATTTACTGCCACGCGCGGGACCCCGGGAATATACTCAGGCAAGGCCCCTTGCTAAAAGCTGATTTATCAGTCAGCTTTTAGCGCGCCCCGATTCATCCTCTGCCGGAGTGGTTCATGATCGTCGATCGTCAAGGCAGGCGATTTCGCAATTTGCGGATCAGCCTGACCTCAGCCTGCAATTATGCCTGTACCTATTGCGTGCCCAACGGCAAGCGGCTGGTGGCTGCCCAGGACGAACTCTCGGCCCAGGCCATGGCGCGGGGCGTGGCGTACCTGATCGAAGCGGCCGGCATCGATCGCCTGCGGATTACCGGGGGTGAACCGCTGGTCAGTCCCAAGCTGGAAGCCTTCATGGGCGCCGTGGGCCAGATGGGGCTCAGCGATATCAGCCTGACCACCAACGGCCAGTTGCTGGCGCGCAAGCTGCCGCTGCTGGTGGACGCCGGTATCCGGCGCATCAACGTGTCCCTCGATACCCTGGATGCCGACGCCTTTCGCAGCATCGCCCGTGGTGGCGACCTGGCCACTGTGCTCGACGGCATGGACCAAGCGCGCGCGGCCGGGATCAAGATCAAGGTCAATATGGTGCCTTTGCGCGGCCAGAACCTGGACCAGGTGCTGCCGTTGCTCGATTACTGCCTGGAGCGGGGCTACGAGCTGCGCTTTATCGAATTGATGCGCATGGGCCACTTGGCCAAAGACTCCAACGCCTTCCTGCAGCAATTCGTCAGCCTGCAGCAATTGCTCAGCCTGATCGGCGAACAGCATGAATACCTGCAAGCCAATGCGCCCGTCGACGCCACGGCCGTACGCTATGAAGTGCCGGGCAAGGGCTTCTTTGGCGTGATCGCCAATGAGAGCGTGCCGTTCTGCCGCACCTGTTCGCGGTTGCGGCTGTCGTCCACGGGGTGGTTGCATGGTTGCCTGTCTTCGAGCAATCGTCACTACGTCGGCGACCTGCTGGACAAGCCGCGCCACCAGGCACTGCCGGCGCTGCAAGGGCTGCTGATGAAAGCCCTGGGCGACAAACAGGAAGTGGCCTTCTCGGGCGGCGCGACGGTGATGAAGATCATTGGCGGCTAACTTGTGGAAGCGGTCTGTAGGAGCGAGCTTGCTCGCGAAAAACGTCAACGATAACGCGTGCCTTCTGAATGAGCGCGGTGCCTGTGGGTTTTTCGCGAGCCAACTCGCTCCTGCAGGGCATCAGGGCTTGCCCCCTCGCACATTTAAATCAAGCTGGCGCAGATTCTGCATCTCACGCCCATTCGCCGGTTTTCCGTCACCGGCTTCTGGAGGATAGGATGCGTAGTCTGGTTTTGTTGCTGGCGTCGTTGGCACTCAGTGGTTGCATGACCGTCAGCGATATGGCCGAAGGCACCCGCTATCAGATGAGCGACGCCGGCTTGCTCGACCACAGTGATACGCGTCGCACCGCTTCAATTCGTGTGCAGCCGGACTCCTTCATCTTTATCGCCCAGGGCGCTTTCGTGCCGCCCGGCAGCGCGTATCCGCGCCCCAACGTGGTGGCTGAGGAAGCGTTCAACGGCTTCGTCGAATATTTCCCCATGGTGCGTCGCGCCCGTCAGCCTGAAGGCCTCGAACAGGCCATGGCCGAAGCGCGCGGGGTGGGCGCTCATTACTTGCTCTATTGCCGTTTTGCGGCAGCCGACGACCGTATCGGCAACGCCGATGAGTGGACCGACCAGCAAGCCCTGGACCGCCTTGGCCTGGACAGCGGCGTGATCCAGATCATGTTGATCGAGACCAGCACCCAGTATTTGATTGATACTGCACGCATTCGCAGTCGTGGCGGTTTACTGACGTTCCACGACAACACGCCACAAGATCTGATTGCCCGGCCGCTGGCCCAGTACGCCCGAAGCTTGCTCGGCATGAGCAATCAGTAAGCCTGAGGAGACCCCCATGACCGATACCGCCAAGGCCAACGATCTGTTGGCGCAACTGCCCAAGGGTAAAGGGCCGGCGCCGGTGCATCTGTGGAACCCGGATTTCTGCGGCAATATCGACATGCGCATCGCCCGTGACGGCACCTGGTTCTATCGGGGCACGCCTATCGGGCGCAAACCCATGGTCAAGTTGTTCTCCAACATCATTCGCCGCGATGGCGATGATTACTTCCTGGTCACGCCGGTGGAAAAGGTCGGCATCACTGTCGATGACGCGCCATTCGTTGCCGTCACCCTTGAGGTGCAAGGGCAGGGCGAGCGCCAGGTGCTGCGCTTTACCACCAACGTCGAAGAACAGATCGAGGTCGGGCCCGAGCACCCGTTGCGGGTGGTGATCGATCCGCTTACCGAGGAACCGGCGCCTTATCTGCGGGTGCGCAGCAATCTTGAAGCCCTGGTGCACCGCAACGCGTTTTACCAATTGGTGGAGTTGGCGGTAAGCCGTCCGATCAACGGTCAGAACTGGCTCGGGGTATGGAGCAGCGGGGAGTTTTTCCCGATTGGCCTGGAGCCCTGACCTCGGTTTTTTCATTGCCCTGACATAATTTGCTTGCTGGAGACGGCGCCTTTCGGTTATCAATTTGTACATGATTAGACATGTTCGATTCGATAAGAAAAAACGCGTCGTCGACGAGCTCATCCGCCGTATCGAGGGTGGGGTGATGGCCGACGGTTTCCTGTTGCCGGGTGAACACCAATTGGCCGAGGAGTTTGCCGTCAGTCGTGGCACCCTGCGCGAGGCGCTGGCCGAGCTCAAGCGGCGCAATTACATCGCCACCCAAAGCGGTGTCGGCTCCATTGTCACCTTTGATGGTATGGGGCTCGACCAGCGCCACGGATGGGCCCAGGCCCTGGCGGACACCGGCGCGCAGGTGAGCACCGAGGTGCTGCGCTTCGAAGCGGTGACACGCCCGGACTTGTCCAGCCGTTTCGGCAGCGAGCAGTTCATTGCCCTCGATCGCCTGCGCCGCACCGCCGACGGAACAGCGGTGTCGCTGGAACGCTCGCTGATGCCCGCCACCGGTGACCTGGAAAGCCTGCCCCGCATCGGCCTGATCGACCATTCCCTGACCATCACCCTGGCGGCCTACGGCTATGTGGGCGCCACGGGCGACCAATGGATCGGCGCCGAGGCCCTGGGCGATGAAGACGCTCAGTTACTCGGCCGTCCGGCCGGCACAGTATTTCTCAAGGCCTCGCGCACCACCTATGACCGTCGCGAGCGTTTCATGGAGCATGTCGAAAGCTTGCTCGATCCCGTGCATTTTCGTTTGCACCTGCAATTTGGGGCGTCCAAATGACTGCTGAAATCCGCGCGCTCGGCGCTTTTTATGGCCTGGCCCTGGGCGATGCGCTCGGCATGCCCACCCAATCCCTGAGTCGTGAGCAGGTCCGCCAGCGCTTCGGCGCCATCACCGCCCTGGAAGATGCCGGCCCCGACCAACCGATCGCGCCGAACATGCCCGCCGGTTCGATCACCGATGACACCGAACAGGCGATCCTGGTCGGTGAGTTGTTGGTCGAAGGCCGCGGTACGATCGAACCCGGCGTTCTCGCCCAACGCCTGATCGACTGGGAGGCGACCATGCGCGCCAAGGGTTCCCAGGACCTGCTCGGGCCGTCCACCAAGCGGGCGATCGACATGATCCTCGCCGGGCACACCCCCGAAGAATCCGGGCGCTACGGCACCACCAATGGCGCAGCCATGCGCATCACGCCGGTGGGCATCGCCGCCGATGTCAGCGACCCGGCGCAGTTTATCCAGGCGGTGATCCAGGCCTGCCAGGTCACCCATAACACCAGCCTGGGCATTGCCAGCGCGGCGGCGGTCGCGGCGGTGGTCTCGGCCGGTATCAATGGCGTCGACCTGGGCGAAGCGCTGAACATCGGCACCCAGGTGGCGCAACAGGCCGAACACCATGGCCACTGGGTTGCCGGCGGACGCATGTCGACCCGCATCAGTTGGGCACGCACCTTGAGCGTCGGAAGCGGCGACACTGCGCTGTTCACCGACTTGCTCTATGAATTGATTGGTACCTCCGTCGCCTCCCAGGAGTCGGTGGTGGTGTCGTTCGCCCTCGCGCAGCAAGTGGCGTCGGGCGACATGAACGCGTTCGAAGCGCTGTGCCTGGCCGCGAGCCTGGGCGGCGACACCGACACCATCGCCGCGATCCTCGGCGCCATGCTTGGCGCGTGTCTGGGGATGCAGTGCTGGCCCGGGCCGTTGATCGAGCAGGTCAAGCAGGTCAACAGCCTGGATGTGCAAGTGCTGGTTCAAGACCTGCTCGCCTTGCGCCAGGCATCACGTTGATCTGCCATTGAAGCGTTGCCACAACCATAACAATACAGGCACCAGGAGCCCCACCCCATGAGCAGCACCTCTTCCGGCCAAAGCGCCGGGCAATTGGAAACGCGCGGCATCGAGCCGGTCCCGGAAGGCGAGTGCAACGGGCATCCGCTGCAACTGTTCTGGGTCTGGTTCGCGGCCAATATCAGCATCCTCGGCTTGCCGCTGGGTGCCACCCTGGTTGCGTTTCGCGGCCTGGCCATCTGGCAGGCGATCATCGTCGCAATCCTGGGCGCTGCTGGTTCCTTCGCGGTGGTGGGCATCATTTCCATCGCCGGTCGCCGTGGCCGCGCGCCCAGCCTGACTTTGTCCCGCGCCATCTTCGGCGTACGCGGCAATATCGGGCCGACCCTGGTGTCGCTGATGTCGCGCCTGGGCTGGGAAACGGTCAACACCACCACGGCCGCCTTTGTGTTGCTGTCGCTGTGCTCGATCCTGTTCGGTTCCCCGGTGGAAGCGAAAAGCGCGCCGTTGCTCACCCTGATCTTCATCGCCGTTTTCGTGCTGCTGACCCTGGCCGTTTCCGGCCTGGGCCATGCCACCTTGCTGGTGATCCAGAAATGGGCGACCTACGTGTTCGGCGCGCTGAATATTGTGGTGGGCGGCTTCCTCTGCGCCACCATCGACTGGAGCGCAGTCTTCAACGCCACGCCGGCGCCGCTGAGCGCCATGATCATCGGCGTCGGCACCATGGCGGCCGGTACCGGTATCGGCTGGGCCAACGCCGGTGCCGATATGTCGCGTTACCAGCACCGCAGCGTCAAGGCCGTGCGCCTGGTGGCCTCTGCCGCGTTCGGTGCGGGCATACCGCTGGTGTTGCTGATCACCCTCGGTGGCCTGCTGTCGGTGGGTAACAACGACCTGGCCTCGGCCACGGACCCGATCATTGCGATCCGCGACATGCTGCCGACCTGGATGGCGGTGCCGTACCTGATCACCGCGTTCGGCGGGCTGCTGTTGTCGAACAACCTGTCGGTGTATTCAGCCGGCCTCACCACCCTGACCCTGGGCCTGAAGGTCAAGCGCGTGCACGCGGTGATCGTCGACATCGTGGCGATTTTTGCCGGCTCCATTTACTTCATGCTGATCGCCGACAGTTTCTACGGTCCGTTCATCACCTTCATCTCCTTGCTGGCGGTGCCGATTACCGCCTGGGTGGGGATTTTCGTGGTCGACCTGATCCACCGTCACTACTACAGCCCCAAGGATTTGCTGGATGTCAGCCCGAGCAGCGCCTACTGGTATCGCGGCGGTGTGGAGTGGCGCGCATTTGGCGCCTGGGCGCTGGCTATCGTGCTGGGGTTCAGCTTCACCACCATCGGCACCACCGCCGACAACATCTGGTTTGCCGGGCCATTGTCCGATTCCTGGCTCGGCCATAACGGCCTCGGCTGGATCGTCACCTTCCTGGTGGCCGGCGGCGTCTATGCCGTACTCGGCGGCGCTGCCGATCGACGTCCCGCGTCAGTCGAGCGTCCCAATGTCTAGATTGCTGCACACCGGACAGGTCATCGTCGACCTGGTCATGGCCCTCGATACCTTGCCGCCGAGCGGGGGCGACGTGTTGGCCAGGTCCGCCAGTTTCGAAGCCGGCGGTGGCTTCAACGTCATGGCCGCCGCGCGGCGCAATGGTTTGCCGGTGGTTTACCTGGGACGTCACGGCAGCGGCCGCTTTGGTGACCTGGCCCGCGCTGCGATGCAGGCAGAAAGCATTGAAATGGCACTGCCGGCCAGCAGCGACCAGGACACTGGCCTGTGCGTGTCCCTGACCGAAGCCACCACGGAGCGCACGTTCATCTCCCACCTCGGCGCCGAGGGGGAACTGAGTGCCGATGACCTGGCCCGGGTAGTGCCGCGCAGCGATGACTATGTGTATGTCAGCGGTTACAGCCTGCTGCTTGAGGGCAAGGCGCAGGCGCTGATCGACTGGTTGCTGGCGCTGCCGCGCGAGGTGCTGGTGATGTTCGATCCAGGCCCGCTGGTCAAGGCGCCGGACTCGGCCTTGATGCGAGCGCTGTTGCCGCGTATCGATATCTGGACCAGCAATGGCCCGGAGGCCCTGGCCTTCACCGGCGCCATGGACATTGCCGGCGCATTGCCCGAATTGGGCCGACACCTGCCCGCCAAGACGCTGCGGGTGGTGCGCGACGGGCCTGGTGGGTGCTGGGTAGGGCAGGCCGGCGACGTCAGGCATGTGCCGGGTTTCAAGGTGCAGGCGGTGGACAGCAATGGCGCGGGGGATGCGCATGCCGGGGTGTTTATCGCCGCACTAGCGAACGGCTTGAACCCCGTCGAGGCGGCGCGTCGAGCGAATGCAGCCGCGGCATT
This sequence comes from Pseudomonas sp. 31 R 17, assembly GCF_900004915.1. Lineage (NCBI taxonomy): Bacteria > Pseudomonadati > Pseudomonadota > Gammaproteobacteria > Pseudomonadales > Pseudomonadaceae > Pseudomonas > Pseudomonas sp. 31 R 17. Next base: position 5,120 of record NZ_CVTN01000036.1, on the reverse strand, counting down.
GGCGGTGACACGCTGGGGGCCGGCGACGTCTCCAGGCACAGCTGAAGTCGATGCATTAGTTTCAACATAAACACACATCAAACTGTGGGAGGGGGCTTGCCCCCGATAGCGGTGGGTCAGTTATAGATGAGCTGACTGATACACCGCTATCGGGGGCAAGCCCCCTCCCACATTTGAAGCTATGTTCAACCGGCCTTGCGCAGCGCCTGGATCAGCTCATCCTTGCGCATGGTCGAACGCCCGGGAATATTCCTGGCCCGCGCTTCCTTCATCAGGCTTTCCTTGGTTTGCGTGCCAAGCGACGCACGACTGCTGCGAGGATGCCCCTCACGGCTGGCGGCCGCGCGCTTGGCTGAATCCTGCTGGTCCTGTTTCTTCTTGGCCGGCGCCTTGCGCTGACCGGACCCGCCGGTTTTTTCACCGCCGCCGGACTGCTTGTTGACGGTAGCCCAGGCACGAGCTTCGGCTTCCTCCTTGGACACGCCCTTATGCTCATAACTGTCTTCAATATGAGCGGCCTTGCGTTTCTGTTCGGTGGTGTATTTGGCTTTGCTTCCACGAGGCATCGCTAAACTCCTTCTGGCCCCAGCGGCGGGGCCAGACCACAAATGAAATCACTGCAAGCCTTGACCCTCGAGCTTGCGCGCCTCATCCACACCCGACGCGGTCAACTTGATCGGCAGGTTCAACGAATATTCACCGGCGTCGTCGGTGGTCACATGTCCATCCTTGATCAGCCCGCGGTCCTGCAGGAAGGCCAAGACACTGGCGACTTCTTTTCCGCCGCGGTAGTTATCCAGCACCTCCTTGCCCAAACCTTGCGGATGAGCGTGCAGCAGGCGGGTGAGGACTTCTCGTTCAAGGTTTCTATCAACGTTCATGTGTACCTCTTCACTGGGAATGATCGGGTGTCGAGCGTGTCAGTCAGGGATCAAGGCGCAGGCTGTTTTGGTGCGCCTGGCAGGTTCGAATCGTCGCCTTTATTGATCTTCGGTTCGTTCACCGATGGGCCCATTTTGCCGTTGCCGACGGCAGCAGGTGCCTGGCGCTGGGTGTCGTGGCCCTTGGTGTGCGGGTCGGCGGCGTTGGTGTTGTCGATGATCGCGCCGCCGTTGGTGTCGAGACCGGTGCCCATGGACTTTTGCGATTCGGTGGTGGCGTCAGGCGTTGGATCGGTCGGGCCGGTCGCCGAGGTGGCGGCAAACGCGCTCAACGACGCAGCAGACAGCAGGCCGGTGAGGGCCAGGGCAGCAAATTTGGAATTTTTCATGAGGGTGTCTCCATATGATTAATGTCCTTACCCTTGATTGGTCAGCCGCACTTTGCTGTTTGTGCCTTGATGGCGACGAACGGTCTTACGCGGCCTGTAAGAATTTGTGTACCCGTCATAGGGAAATTGCGCTGCAATCAGTCATCAAAGCGTCTTAGTATGTGGGCTTTGAACTTGCCCAAGGCGCGCCCATGACCATCGAGATTCGCCCCGCCGTACCCAGCGATGCTGCGCAGATCCTGACTTTCATCACTGAACTGGCCGAGTATGAGAAAGCCCGGCACGAAGTGGTCGCCAGCGTGGTGGATATCGAACGCAGTTTGTTCAGCGAGGGCTCCACCGCCCATGGCCTGATCTGTTCGCGCGACGGTCTGCCGATTGGCTTTGCGGTGTTCTTTTTCAGCTACTCCACCTGGCTTGGCAGTAACTGCCTGTATCTGGAAGACCTTTATATCAACCCGGAACAGCGCGGCGGCGGGGCGGGCAAGAAGTTGCTGCGCCACCTGGCCAGGATCGCTTGCGACAACGGCTGCGGGCGCTTCGAGTGGAGCGTGCTGGACTGGAACGAGCCGGCGATTGCGTTCTACAAGTCCATCGGCGCGCAGCCTCAGGAAGAGTGGGTGCGCTACCGCATGGAAGGCAATGCGCTGAGGGATTTCGCCCAGGGCTGACAAGCGCGCGGAACCGGCCCTATACGGCCGGTTTTTTTATAGGTTTGTTCACATTGTGGGATGTAAATTTATATATTGAGATGTTTCAAGCTGTGGGTTTATAGTCGCCTGCATCAGCACTCACTGCCAAAAATAAAACAGGTGAAGCGATGCAGGCACAACCGTTGTCCCTACCCGCCGTGCCCGAGCCCACTTACGGCGAGCGACTCAAGCACAAGGTGGTGATCATCACCGGCGCTGCGCAAGGCATTGGCGAGGCCATCGTGGCGTGCTTCCAGGCGCAGCAGGCGCGGTTGGTGATCGCGGATATCCAGGCCGACAAGGTCGAGAAAGTCGCGGCCCATTGGCGCGAACGCGGCGCCGAGATTGTCGCGCAGGCCGTGGATATCACTTCCACAGAGCAATGGCGGGCACTGGTCAATGTGGCCATTGAGCGCTTCGGCCGCGTGGACGTGCTGGTCAACTGCGCCGGGGTCAACGTGTTTCGCGACCCGCTGCAAATGACCGACGAGGACTGGCGCCGCTGCTTCGCCATTGACCTTGACGGCGCCTGGTACGGTTGTCGCGCGGTGCTGCCGCACATGATCGAGCAGGGCATCGGCAACATCATCAACATTGCGTCCACCCATTCCAGCCACATCATTCCCGGCTGTTTTCCCTACCCTGTGGCCAAGCACGGCCTGCTCGGCCTCACCCGCGCCCTTGGCATCGAATACGCGCCCAAGGGCATCCGCGTGAATGCCATCGCCCCGGGCTATATCGAAACCCAGCTCAACGTCGACTACTGGAACGCGTTCCCCGACCCCCACGCGGAGCGCCAGCGCGCGTTCGACCTGCACCCGCCCAAGCGCATCGGCCAGCCCATCGAGGTGGCGATGAGCGCGCTGTTTCTGGCGACCGACGAGGCGCCCTTTATCAATGCCGCCTGCCTGATGATCGATGGCGGGCGGTCTGTGATGTACCACGACTAAACCGTTTTCCAATAACAACAATGAGGTGGTCCATGTTCAAGAAGACACTCGGTGCTGTGGCGCTTGCGTTGGCGTTCAGTGGGTTTGCATCCGCTGAAGAAGTAAAGATCGGCTTCCTGGTCAAACAGGCCGAAGAACCCTGGTTCCAGACCGAATGGGCCTTCGCCGAAAAAGCCGGCAAGGAGCACGGTTTCACCGTGATCAAGATCGCCGTGCCGGATGGCGAGAAAACCCTGTCGGCCATCGACAGCCTGGCCGCCAACGGCGCCAAGGGCTTTGTGATCTGCCCGCCGGATGTGTCCCTCGGCCCGGCGATTGTCGCCAAGGCCAAGGTCAACGGCCTCAAAGTGATGGCCGTGGACGACCGCTTCGTCGACGCCAAGGGCAACTTCATGGAGGACGTGCCGTACCTGGGCATGGCCGCGTTTGAAGTGGGCCAGAAACAGGGCGCCGCCATGGCCGCCGAAGCGAAAAAACGCGGCTGGGACTGGAAGGACACCTACGCGGTGATCAACACCTTCAACGAACTCGACACCGGCAAGAAACGCACCGACGGTTCGATCAAATCCCTGGAAGAAGCCGGCATTCCCAAGGACCACATCCTCACCGCCGCGCTTAAAACCCTCGACGTGCCCGGCAGCATGGACGCCACCAACTCGGCCCTGGTCAAGCTGCCCAGCGGCGCGAAAAACCTGATCATCGGCGGCATGAACGACAACACCGTGCTCGGTGGCGTACGTGCCACTGAAAGCGCCGGCTTCAAGGCCGCCAACGTGATCGGCATCGGCATCAATGGCACCGACGCCATCGGCGAATTGAAGAAAGCCGACAGCGGCTTCTTCGGCTCGATGCTGCCAAGCCCGCATATCGAGGGCTACAACACCGCGCTGGCGATGTACGAGTGGGTCACCACCGGTAAAGAGCCCGCCAAATACACCGCCATGGACGAAGTGACCCTGATCACCCGCGCCAACTTCCAGGAAGAACTGACCAAGATCGGGCTGTGGAAATGACCGCTGCGGCCCTGCGTTTTGACGGTATCGGCAAAACCTTCCCTGGGGTCAAGGCGCTCGATGGCATCAGCTTCACCGCGCACCCGGGGCAAGTGCACGCCCTGATGGGCGAGAACGGTGCGGGTAAATCGACGCTGCTGAAGATCCTCGGCGGCGCCTATATTCCCAGCAGCGGCACGGTGCAGATCGGCGAGCGGGTCATGGCCTTCAAGAACGCCGCCGACAGCATTGCCAGCGGCGTGGCGGTGATCCACCAGGAGCTGCACCTAGTGCCGGAAATGACCGTGGCCGAAAACCTGTTCCTCGGGCATCTGCCGTCGCGTTTTGGCGTGGTCAACCGCAGCGTGCTGCGCCAGCAGGCGCTGGCGTGCCTCAAGGGCCTGGCCGATGAAATCGATCCCCAGGAAAAGCTCGGCCGCCTGTCCCTGGGCCAGCGCCAATTGGTGGAAATCGCCAAGGCGCTGTCCCGTGGCGCCCACGTGATTGCCTTCGATGAGCCGACCAGCAGCCTCTCTGCGCGTGAGATTGATCGCTTGATGGCGATCATTGCGCGCCTGCGCGATGAGGGCAAAGTGGTGCTCTATGTCTCGCACCGCATGGAAGAAGTGTTCCGTATCTGCACTGCGGTGACGGTGTTCAAGGACGGGCGCTTCGTGCGCACCTTCGAGGACATGAGCGCGCTGAGCCACGATCAGTTGGTGACCTGCATGGTCGGCCGCGATATCCAGGACATCTACGACTATCGCCCGCGCGAGCACGGCGAAGTGGCCCTGAAGGTCGACGGCCTGCTCGGCCCCGGCCTGCGCGAGCCGATCAGTTTCAACGTGCGCAAAGGCGAAATCCTCGGCCTGTTCGGCTTGGTGGGGGCAGGGCGCACGGAACTGTTCCGCCTGCTCAGCGGCCTGGAACGCGCCAGTGCCGGCAGCCTGGAGTTGTGCGGTGAGCCGCTGCAATTGCGTTCACCCCGCGATGCCATCGCGGCCGGCGTGCTGCTGTGTCCGGAAGACCGCAAGAAGGAGGGCATCATTCCGCTGTCCAGCGTTGCTGAAAACATCAACATCAGTGCCCGTGGCGCGCATTCGGCGTTCGGCTGGCTGCTGCGTGATGGCTGGGAAAAGGGCAACGCCGACGGGCAAATCAAGGCGATGAAGGTCAAGACGCCCAGCGCCGAACAGAAAATCATGTACCTGTCCGG
>NZ_CVTN01000079.1:233538-320801 GCF_900004915.1 Pseudomonas sp. 31 R 17 | reverse complement strand
AGGCGCCAACGCCGGCCACGCCACCGAAGCCAACATGGACCGCCTCGACGGAGCCGGCGCCGCCGCCGCCATCGAAGCCCGCGCCGTCACCGCCAGTGATTCGGCCGCCATCGCACGCGCCAAGGCCGAACTGGACAAACTCGACGTCGCCGAAGGCCTCGCCGAACTCGAAGGCGCCTCCGCCCGCGTCGCCGTCGACGAAAAGCGCATGATCAACTGCCGCGCCGACCTCAACCAGCTCGTGCCCTTCAAGTACGACTGGGCCTGGCAGAAATACCTCGACGGCTGCGCCAACCACTGGATGCCGCAAGAGGTCAACATGACCGCCGACATCGCCCTGTGGAAAAACCCCGAAGGCCTGACCGATGACGAACGTCGCATCGTCATGCGCAACCTCGGTTTCTTCTCCACCGCCGACTCCCTGGTCGCCAACAACCTGGTGCTGGCCGTGTACCGCCTGATCACCAACCCCGAATGCCGCCAGTACATCCTGCGCCAGGCCTTCGAAGAAGCGATCCACACCCACGCCTACCAGTACTGCATCGAATCGTTGGCCATGGATGAAGGCGAGATCTTCAACATGTACCACGAGATCCCATCGGTCGCTAAAAAAGCCGCCTGGGGCCTGAAATACACCCGTTCGATCTCCGATCCGAAGTTCGAAACCGGCACCGTCGACACCGACAAAGAGTTGCTGCGCAACCTGGTCGCCTACTACTGCGTACTGGAAGGCATCTTCTTCTACTGCGGCTTCACCCAGATCCTGTCCATGGGCCGCCGCAACAAAATGACCGGCGTGGCCGAACAGTTCCAGTACATCCTGCGCGATGAGTCGATGCACCTGAACTTCGGGATCGATGTGATCAACCAGATCAAAATCGAAAACCCGCACTTGTGGGATGCCGAGATGAAGGAAGAAGCGACCCAGATGATTCTGCAGGGGACGCAGCTGGAGATTGAATACGCGCGGGATACCATGCCGCGTGGGGTGCTGGGGATGAATGCGGCGATGATGGAGGACTACCTCAAGTTCATCGCTAACCGTCGCCTGTCACAGATTGGGTTGAAGGAAGAGTATCCGGGGACGACGAATCCGTTTCCGTGGATGAGTGAGATTATGGATTTGAAGAAAGAGAAGAATTTCTTCGAAACCCGTGTAATCGAGTACCAGACTGGCGGTGCGCTGAGCTGGGACTGATCCGAGCAATACTAAAAAGCCCTGACTTGCTCAGGGCTTTTTTATGTTCACTAAATTGAAAGGGATCCTTCTGATGAAGACGCCCGCCAACTCCGACCGCCACGTAGGAAATTTCATAGACGCCATAATGGCTACTCAGTATCGTCCGAGAGTTTTCTACCCTCGGCGGCTGTATGGATATTACGAAAGACAAAACGGACTGGAGCGACGCGGAGCTGGCAGCGGCGGTTGAGGCTTACCTAAAGATGCTGGCCTGGGAACAGAGCGGTCAGTCTTTCAACAAAGCCCTCGAGAACCGACTTCTGCGCGAAGGCCCGGTGGCAAGTCGTGCGAAGGGCTCCATCGAGTTCCGCATGCAAAACATCTCCACCGTGCTAGACCGTATGGGCCTGGAGCGCATCGAAGGCTATAAGCCTGCGAAGAACGTGGGCACGGGCGTAGAACAACGCATCCGCCAAGCGCTCGCCGCGCAGGGTGTGTTCGAATCCGAGGACGCTGCCCAAACAGCAGACGAGCAAACGCTTATCCGCCGCGCGTCCAAGCTGCAGCAACAATCCTCCCTGAAAAGACCGGACGGCATTGTCCAACCGCAGAAAGTATCTACCGTCAGCACAGCGTTCGTTCGCGATCCAAAAGTACGCGCCTGGGTGCTGAAAGAGGCCAACGGCATCTGCGAAGGCTGCGGTTCAAACGCGCCGTTCGAGGTCGACGGCCTGCCATTTCTTGAAGTACATCACGTCAAGCACCTCGCCCAGAAGGGTTCGGATCGCATCTCCAATGCTGTAGCCTTGTGCCCCAATTGCCATCAGCGTTGTCACCGGTCGAGTGATCGGGAGGCTTTCACCGAAGAGCTTTACGCCAAAATCGGAAGATTGGCACGGGAGTAGACTCCTGCTGTCACACCTGATGCACATTCAAAAAATACTAGATAGGACCGAGGCCAACCCGTGAACCCAGACATGCTCGAAGCCGGCCCCATCGACGCCAAAGTACTCTCCGTCTTTGACTTCGACGGCACCCTCACCCACCACGACAGTTTCGTGCCCTTCCTCAAGTTTGCCTTTGGCACTGGCGCGTTTTATGGCCGGATGGTGAAGCTGGCCGTGCCGGGGCTGCGTTTTTTGGTGCGGCAGATCAGCCGGGATGAGTTGAAGGCGCAGTTGATTCGCACCTTTATGACCGGGGTGGAGAAGGCGTGGGTGCAGCAGAAGGCCGAGGAGTACTGCCAGCGCAATTGGGCGCGGTTGATGCGTCCAGCGGGGGTGTTGTCGGTGGAGCAGGAGTTGGGCTCGGGCGCGGTGGTGACGCTGTGTTCGGCGTCGCCGGCGTTGGTGTTGCAGCCGTTTGCCGATCGGCTGGGGATCCGCTTGATCGGGACTGAGCTTGAGGTGGTGGATGGGGTGCTGACCGGTAAGCTCACGGGAAATAATTGCCGCTGTGAGAACAAGGTGCTGCGGCTTGAAGCGGTATATGGGGACCTGGGGGAGTATCGGCTCAGGGCCTGGGGCGATACGCGTGGGGATCGGGAGTTGCTGGCGGCGGCGCAGGATGCGCATTTTCGGCATTTTCATGCGAAGAAGAAAAGGCGGGCTCGGTTGCAGCGGTGATGCGGGTGATTGGGATCGGCTGGAGAACCTAGTCGATCCCATCGCTGCCTCGCTAAAGCTCCACCCCTCCCACATTTGATCTTTGACGGGGCTTAGAGCGGCGTCTTCAGGTCCACGCCCAGCGCCGTTGCAAAGGCTTTGACCATCGGACTTCTTGGCGCGTTGTGGCGCAGGATCAGGTTGAACGCGGTACTCAGGTGGACCAGCTCCGGGCACAGTACGCGCAGGCGCCCTTCCCTTACCAACGGCGCGGCGTAGTGTTCCGGCAGGAAACCCAGGAAGCGGCCGGTGAGGATCAGGATGGCGACGGCTTCCACTTGGGAGGCCGAGGCGGACTGGCTGTCATGGTTGACGAAGTTGGGCTTGTCGCGGTGGATGGCGTAGCGGTGGTTGACCACTTCGTATTGGCGCAGTACCTCGGGCGGGATGTCGTTTGCGGTGAACAGCGGATGTCCTACGGCGCAGTAGGCGTGGGCCTTTTCTTCGTAGAGTGGGAAGTAGTCGAATTCTTCGCGACGTTGGTACACCGGGACGATGCCGGCGACCAGGCGCCCTTCCACGACGCCGCGCTCAACTTCATCCAATTGCGAGGCGTGCAGGCGCAATCTGATCTTTGGCGATTCGCTGTGCAAGGTGCGCAAGGCGGCAATAAGCGGCGAGTTAATGTCGGAGACGGTGTTATCAATAACGCCCACACTAAGGTCACCAATAAGCTCGTTTTGCGCTGAACTAAGCTTGTCGCGAAAACTGTCCACTGAGGTAAATAACTCAATGGACGCTTGATACACCAACTTGCCTTCTTCGGTCAGCCCGAAGCCTTCCCGGCCCCGTGTGCACAGGCGCATGCCGATGCGAATCTCGAGGTCGGAGATCTGTTTGCTGATGGCCGCCAGGCCCACGTTCAACTCGTTTTGCGCGGCACTGAAACCGCCGGCCTCGACCACGGCCATGAATACCCGCAGCAACTTGAAGTCCAGCCCGCTCAGTTGCAGCGGTGGTCGTGTGCCGGGTTTGGGGGGCAGGTTTCCAGAAGTGGAAAGTGGGGTTTCCATAATGCGCGTTGACCTCGAGTGCCATATTCAACAGGCTTGAACCCAATCCTTGAACATAGCCAGGCGGCGATAATGAACATAAACATCCGCCCTTGGCAACCTTGAATACGGCGCGTCAGACGCCGGTTCCAACGCGTTGAAATTTTCTTGTTACTGCCTCCGACTCTTCTAAAAACAAGCGTGAGGAATACCCATGTCCCAGCCCACCGACCGCCTTTGGGGCGCTCGTTTCAAGACCGGTCCGTCTGCGGCATTGGCCGCGTTGTCGCGCTGCCCCGAGCGCTATTTTCGCCTCACGCCCTACGACCTGGCCGGCTCCCGTGCCCATGCCCGTGAGTTGCAGCGCGCCGGGTTGCTGGATGAGTCGGAGACCCTGCGCACGCTGGAAGCCCTGGACCGTATCGGCGATGACTTCGCCGCCGGCCGCCTGCATCCAACCCTGGATGACGAAGACGTACACACCTTTATCGAACGCGTATTGACCGAGCGCCTCGGCGCCCTGGGCGGCAAGCTGCGCGCCGGGCGTTCGCGCAATGACCAGACGGCCAACGACCTGCGCCTGTTCCTGCGTGACCATGCGCGCACCATCGCCACCGAGGTGCTGGGTTTGCAGCAGGCACTGGTCGAGCAGGCCGAGCAGCATATTGAGAGCATCTGCCCCGGCTTCACCCATCTGCAGCAGGCGCAGCCGATTGTGTTCGCCCACCACTTGCTGGCCCATGCGCAGTCGATGCTGCGCGATGTGCAGCGCCTGGTGGATTGGGATGCGCGTACGGCGTTGTCGCCCCTCGGCGCGGCGGCGATGGCGGGTTCGGCGATTGCACGCCAGCCGCAGTATTCGGCCAAGGAAATGGGTTACACCGGCCCGTGCGAAAACTCCATCGACGCTGTCGCCAGCCGCGACCATGTCGCAGAGTTTCTGTTTGTGGCGGGCATGCTCGGGGTGAATATTTCGCGGCTGTCGGAGGAGTTTTGCCTGTGGTCGTCGCGCCAGTTTCGCTGGGTGGTATTGGATGATGCCTACGCTACCGGTAGCTCGATCATGCCGCAGAAAAAGAACCCGGACATTGCCGAACTGGCGCGGGGCAAGGCCGGGCGTTTGATTGGCAACCTGACCGGGTTGATGTCGACGCTCAAGTCGTTGCCGCTGTCGTACAACCGGGACTTGAGCGAAGACAAGCACAGCGTGCTGGACAGTGTGGACACCTTGCTGCTGGTGTTGCCGGCGATGGCCGGGATGGTCGCGACCATGAAGGTGCAGGTCGACGAGCTGCGGCGGCAGGCGCCGATGGGTTTTACCCTGGCCACTGAGGTGGCGGATTGGCTGGCCACCCGGGGCGTGCCGTTTAAAGAAGCGCATGAGATTACCGGCGCGTTGGTGCAGGCCTGTGAGAAGCATGAGATTGAGTTGTGGGAAGCCTCACCGGCAATGTTGGCGCAGGTGGATACGCGACTCACACCTGAGGTGCGCGATTGCTTGACCCTGGAGGCGGCGATTGCGGCGCGCAGCGGGTGGGGTGGCACGGCGCCGGAGCGGGTGAAGGAGCAGATTGGGCGGTTGAAGGTGGCGTTGGCTGAGCAGCACAAGTGGGCTGAGGGATATCAGGGGTTTCGGATTTGAGTCTGTGGACTTTGTGGCGTCTGGGCCGGCCTCTTCGCAGGCAAGCCAGCTCCCACACTTGGACCGCGTACACCCGTTAGAGCGTTAATAGTTTCGGAGAATCACCATGAACCAAACCCCGGCCGAGCGCTTGGCGATAGAGCGCAAGTTGTCCGAGAATCAGTTCGATATCACCCAGTACGAGCACGTACCGCGGCGTTATTACGGGCGGATGTTTTTTGCCACGTTGATCGTGATTGCGTTGGCGGCGCTGTTGCGTGCGTTTGCCAATGGTCAGATCGAATGGTCCTACATCGGGCAGTTCCTGACATCTGAAGCCATTCTTTGGGGCCTGGCCAATACCATCATCATGTCGATCCTGGCGATGGCGCTGGGCGTGGTCATCGGGGTAATCACGGCGATCATGCGCATGTCGGCCAACCCGATCCTGCGCTACGTGGCGATCACTTACACCTGGTTGTTTCGCGGTACGCCGTTGATTCTGCAACTGCTGTTGTGGTTCAACCTGGCGCTGATCTTCCCGGTGATCGCCATTCCCGGCCTGTTCAGCCTCGACACCGTTGACCTGATGACGCCGTTTGTGGCCGCCCTGCTCGGCCTCAGCATCAACCAGGGCGCCTACACCGCCGAGGTGGTGCGCGCCGGGCTGTTGTCGGTGGACACCGGCCAGTACGAAGCGGCCAAGTCGATCGGCATGCCGAGCCTGCAGGCGCTGCGCAGGATCATTCTGCCGCAGGCCATGCGCGTGATCATTCCGCCGGTAGGCAACGAGTTCATCAGCATGGTGAAAATGACCAGCCTGGCCAGCGTGATCCAGTACTCGGAGCTGCTGCACAACGCGCAAAACATCTACTACGCCAACGCGCGGGTCATGGAGCTGCTGATGGTGGCCGGCATCTGGTACCTGGCGGTGGTGACGGTTCTTTCATTTGGTCAAAGCCGCCTCGAGCGTCGTTTTGCCCGCGGCGCCGGCAAGCGTTCGTAAGTCTGGGTTGAGGAGATTTGCCCCCATGAGAAGCATCGTCAAGGCCGTCAACCTGAACAAGTATTACGACCAGTATCACGCGCTGCGCGACATCAATATCGAGGTCGAGCAAGGCGAAGTGATGTGCATCATCGGCCCATCAGGATCGGGTAAAAGCACCCTGCTGCGTTGCGTCAACCAGTTGGAAAAAATCGACAAGGGCGGCCTGTGGGTCGACGGCGAACTGGTCGGTTACCGGGTGGTCGGCAACAAACTGCACGAGATGAACGAAGTGCAGATCGCCCGGCAGCGCCTGGCCACCGGCATGGTGTTCCAGCGTTTCAATTTGTTCCCGCACATGACCGTGCTGCAAAACATCATCGAAGGCCCGTGCCAGGTGCTCAAGCGCTCGCCCAAGGAGGCCACCGAGGATGCGCTGGAGTTGCTGGCCCGCGTGGGCCTGGCGGACAAGCGCAATGCCTACCCGGTGGAGTTGTCCGGCGGCCAGCAGCAGCGTGTGGCAATCGCCCGTGCGTTGGCGATGCGCCCCAAGCTGATGCTGTTTGACGAACCCACGTCAGCCCTCGACCCGGAGCTGGTAGGCGAAGTGCTGTCGGTGATGCGCGATTTGGCCACCACCGGCATGACCATGATCGTGGTCACCCATGAGTTGGGCTTTGCCCGTGAAGTGTCCAACCGCATGGTGTTTATGGATGCCGGCCAGATTGTGGAAGCCGGCAGCCCCGAAGACATTCTAATAAGCCCACAAAACCCGCGCACCCAAAGCTTTATTTCTGCCGTTCGCACTTAACTAAAAAACTAACGAGAACGCCCCCATGAAAAAGATGTTTATTCCTTCGTTGCTCGCCGGCCTGATGGCTTCCAGCGCGGTGTTCGCGGCCTTGCCCGCAGCCATCAAGGACAAGGGTGAGATCAGCGCGGCCATCGTGCCGAACTACCCGCCGATGGATTTCAAGGACCCGGCCACCAATAAGCTCACCGGCTTTGATTTCGACCTGGGCAACGCCCTGGCCGAACGTCTGGGTGTGAAGATCAAATGGCAGGAAACCGGCTTCGAGCAGATGCTCAGCGGCCTGACCACCAAGCGCGTCGACATTGTGCTGTCGGGCATGACCGACACCGCCGAGCGTCAGAAATCGGTGACCTTTATCGACTACTTCACCAGTGGCCCGCAGCTGTACACCCTGGCCAAGCGTGAAGAGATCAAGGAATTGACTGACCTGTGCGGTAAAAAAGTCGGCACCAGCCGCCGTACCACCTGGCCGTCGGAAATTGCCGCGTGGAGCAAGGAAAACTGCGAAGCGGCGGGTAAGCCGGCGATCGTGGTGATCGGCACCGAAGGCTCGGCCGATGCGCGCGCGCAGTTGCAGCAGAACCGCCTGGATGCGGCGATGCAGGGCAGCGAGACGATTCCTTATCTGATGTCGCTGGACAAAGGCAAGTACAAGCCGGTGGGGCTGGCGATTTCCAAACAGTTCACCGGGCTTGGGATCGAGAAGAGCAATACGGAGTTGGTCGCCGCGATCAGTGAAGCGTTGCAGGGCATGATTGATGACGGGACCTACGGCAAGATTTTGAAGAAGTGGGATCTGGAGCAAGGTGCGGTCGAGAAGATCAGCATCAATGCGGGCCAGTAGAAACAAGGTCTGAAAATGTGGGAGGGCAAGCCCCCTCCCACATTGGATCTGTGTGTTCATAAGCAAAAACAAGGATGCTCTCCCCCACCGTGGCCACCTACTCCCTGGTAATTCGTCGCCTGTTGATTTGCTCGGTGACCATCGTGGTCAGCCGGTCCATGACCAGCCCGCTGCTGGCCCTCTGGCTGAGCACCCGCCTGGGCCTCAACCAGCAGGACATCGGCCTGCTGATGGGCGTTGCCGTGTTTATCGCCACGTTGCTCGGTTTGTACGGCGGCTACATCATCGACCGCCTGGAAAAGCGCAAGCTGCTGATCCTGGCCATGCTCTCCAGCTCCATCGGTTTTCTGTTGCTGACGTTTGCCAGCAACCTCTACCTCACCACGCTGACCCTGGTGATCACTGAAGCCGCGTCGGCGCTGTTCCTGATCGGTTCCAAGGCGATCATCAGCGAAAACCTCGCGGTGGGTGAGCGCGCCAAAGTGTTTTCCCTGCGCTACACCCTGACCAACGTCGGCTATGCCACAGGCCCCATGGTCGGCGTGGTGATTGCCGGCCAACTGCCCTGGGCGCCGTTCCTGATCGCCAGCGCGATTGCTTTTGGCAGCCTGTTCCTGATGGTAGGCATTGCCCCGACCGCACGGGATACCCGTCATAAACCGCAAAGCTTTCTGCGCACCCTGCAGACCTTGCGCAGCGACCGCACGCTGATCCTCTTCACCAGCGGCAGTTTGTTGAGCACCATTGTCCACGGGCGCTACACCCTGTATCTGTCGCAGTTTCTACTGGTTGCCTACAAGCCCGCAGCCGCCTTGAAGATTCTGTCCGCCGTGTTGGCCTGCAACGCCATCACGGTGATTTTGCTGCAGTACCAGATTGGCCGTTTTCTCAAACGCGAGCAGTTACGCCACTGGATTGCGCTGGGCACCTTGCTGTTTATTCTCGGGTTGATGGGGTTCAGCCTGGCCGACAGCCTGGTCAGTTGGTGCCTGGCGATGTTCGTATTCACCTTGGGCGAGATGATTATCTACCCCGCAGAGTTCCTGTTTATCGACACCATCGCCCCCGATGCACTGCGGGGCAGCTACTACGGCGCGCAGAACCTGGCGGCGTTTGGCGGAGCGATGAGCCCGGTGATGTGTGGGTACCTGCTGATCAATGCGACGCCGGCCAGCATGTTTTATGCCCTGGCGGCATTGACCGCAGCCGGTGGAACCCTGTGTTTCCTGAGTGGGCGACGGGTTGCAAGTTCTTGCTGATATTTGCGCAGGTTCTCGCTATTAATAGCCAAACCTCTCACGGACCCGAGCCCCATGAAATTCGATACGGCCTACAGCCTGAGTCTCGATGACAAGCTGTCGATCTATGACGTACGAGACCTGAATTTCGACGAAACCGCCGATTTCGATTCCGACACAGACCACTTTCTGTGCCCCAACGATGTCTGCCGCGCGGCGTTCGATACCGGCAATACCCTGAGTACGTTCAACGCAAAGAACCTCAACTACAAGCGCACGCCGCACTTCAAGAACAAGACCGGCACCCGGCATATCGAAGGTTGCCGCTACGCCAGCGCGCACCGGAACGCGACCGGAGAAAGCGATGACGATCGCGAGGAAAACTTCCCGTCGGAGTTTGTGCTGACACGGCGTCAATACGAACGTAAGAGCCATCTGACAGGCACCGAGAACGTCGCCCTGCAAGAATCAACGAAGACCCCTTCAAATCGCGTCACCACATCCCACGGCAACAACGACACCACCCCGGACAAAACCAGCGTATTCGCCCACCCGGTGGAGTGCTACGTGTCAAATATCGATGACAAGGACAAGCTCAAATCAATGCCGTTGAAAATCGGCGAGCACACGGCGACGTACTGGACGTTCTTCAAAAAAATCGAATACCTGCAGGACAACAAGGGCCTGATCTACTGGGGCAGGATCAAGGCCATCAAGGACTACACCAGCAGCTTTCGCATCGACTTCGAAAAGAAGGTATGGCTCGACAAAAAGCCCTACGCCGTCAACGTCTACCTGAGCAAAAAGCTCATCGAGAACTATCGCAAGCGCACGGCATTTCTGGAGCAGATCAAGGCCGCAGCAGCCAGCGAACAAGCGCTGTATTGCTTTTTCTATGGCGTCACGCCGCAGCTCAAGCACGTGCCGAGCAAGAAGAACCCCGAGCAGACGTTCGGGGTATTCAGTGCCAATATTGAAAACCTGGATCACCTGATCATTCGCGAGGCGCCCGGCGTGGAATAGGCGCAAGCTGGAACGCCAGCCATTGCCCCGAGTTGATGAGCGGTAGGAACAACTGTATAAAAACACAGTATAGTTGTGCCTCCCCTGTCGAACCTGGAGAAATCCCCATGTCCTCTCTGGCAATGAGCTCTTTCGTAGAACAGCAGATCGTCCTTCATCAATTCACCGCCAAACACAGCGCCCAGGCCCGTGTCATGTTGGGCTGGAGCCGCGAAGAACTGGCCCGCCAGGCTGACGTGGCGGTGCAGGCCGTTCAACAACTGGAGAGCCACGGCGACGTGGATGATGAAACTCGACTGGCCCTGGCGTTTTGTCTGGAGGCCCAAGGGCTGGTGTTTTTCCCGGGGTTTGCACCCGGATGGGGAATGAGCAAACGCCGGTTCGACGTCGTATCGGCCGAGCCTGCCACACCTGGCATTATCTCCCGGTTGCTGGGCTCACCCACTGCATCAATTGAGTCAACAACGCCTCAACCGAATGGCGCGTAGAGTCCAGCCGGATCACCGGGCAACTCAGTGGTTTCAACCAGCTTTCATGCCGACGCAAACTGCGCAGGCTGTGGTTGCCGTCGTCGTAACGCGCGGCCCAGTCAAGAAATGCAGCGCTGTTTGCATGGCGGCTGCCACCTTCGAGTATCTGGTCGCCGTAGCGCTGTTGTTCTCGCACGCGCAGGCGATGCAGGCGGACGTCGGGGTCCAGGCGCAGAAAGACCACGTGGGTGAACAGTGGGATCATGGTATCCCCCCATCCGCATAGCGAGCCGGACAACACCCAACCTTCATGGCGTGCGGTGTGTTCCTGCAGCAGGCGGATGCGCTCACCTTTGGGTCGGGCAGCAGAGAATGGCTCCGGGGTTTGCTGCCAGTAATAGAAGTCCGAGTCGAAAAAGGCCACATTCAGGCGGTCGGCCAACGCCTTGCCCAGGGTGGACGTACCGGCGCCCGCAGCGCCAAGGATGTGAATTCTACAGGCCATGGTTTTCTCTCCATGACATTGAGTTCAAGCCACGCCGACGTTGGGCCAGCAGTGGCGCAGCCCTATGCATTATTTGTCGATTGGCCGCACAGGAACAACCTCTGCCGTATGCCATCGGGCAGAGGTTGGATCACATTCAGACGTTGCCTGCAGGTACCTCAGCGGCGTTATCTGCCGTTACGGGCGCTGGCGTAAACGGAGTGCCGGGGAGGAATGCCGGTTCTTTGATCGCCTGTGTGGCTTGCTCATAAACGTAGGCAGCCGACAGTAATGTCGCCTCGCTGTTGGCTGCCCCGTAAAGGTAAAGTGCAGTTGGCATACCTTCATCATCCATGCCGGACGGAACGGACATTCCGGGGTAGCCTGCCGCTGCGGTGAAAAAATAATTGTTCGAGAGGAAATTCGACACCATGGCGTCGAGCTTGTGCTCTTTCATCGGATCATCGATGGTTTTCTGAAAAAGAGGGAGGACGCTCTCCCACAGCTCATCGCGCTGGTCCTGAGTCGTTTCCAGGCCATTGATAATCTCAAGCAGCTTGTGATCAGGCTCACCCGGTTGCTGGGTACGCTGATTGAATGCAATCAGATCGCTAATCGATTTGACCGGCAAGCCTTCGCGTCCGGCGAGATACTCCTCCAAGTGATGCTTGACGTCTGAAAACAACGCTTCGTTGTAATCGCTGTAGGTTTGCTCTTCGACGCCCGCCTCGAGGGTGCCGACGGGCACCAGGATCGCACCTTGAGACCGCAGCACCTCAAGCGCCTCTGCGTAATGCTTGCTGTCGGCGCGCTTCGCGGGGTCCTTTGCATCCTCTTCGGACAATTCAGGCACCGGCGTGTAGCCGATGCGCTTGCCCTTCAACGCATCGGAGCGCAGGCCTTCGGTGTAGACACGGGTCTCGGCCATGGCGTTGAGCGCTTCTGCCGCGTCGCAGACATTGCGGGTGAATGTGCCAATCGTATCCATGCGTGAACTGGTCATGACACCTTCGTTGCTCAGCAAGCCTACGGAGGTTTTCAAGCCAAACACGCCGTTATAAGCCGCTGGCGTAATGACCGATCCGCTGGTTTCCAGCCCCAACGCCAGCGGGACATGCCCCTGGGCAACTGCCACGGCGGAGCCTGAACTCGACCCTGCTACCACCCCGCCCAGGCGATGTGGGTTCAGCGTTTGGCCGCCTCGCGAACTCCAGCCATCCACGGGCAGTTCAGAGCGGAAGTTGGCCAGTTCGCTCATATTGGTTTTACCGACAACCACCACCCCCGCCCCCAGCAAGTTATCCACAACCCTGGCATTTTTAGTCGCTGCCTTTCCCACCAAAGCCCTGGAACCACCGCTTGTTTGCATACGGTCCCTGGTTTCGAACACGTCCTTGAGGGCAATGGGAACGCCGTGCAGATACCCGCGCACATGACCTCTTTTACGCTCCAGATCGCGAGCCCTGGCGTCGTTGAGGGCATCCGGGTTGGTTTCTACAAACGCGTTACCGCCCTGCAGGCCACGGTCAATAGTAGCGATTTGTCTGAATGAGTCCTTCACCAGCGACTCTGAGGTGACCCCACCCTGGCTGGCCATCTCCCCTGCCATTTGACAGGCGCCCTTGAAGCCCTGCGGCGGATTTGAAAGTTCTTGCAACAGGCCTGACGCCCACCCACCTGCCGAAACGGGTCCGATCATGAAATACCCCTGTAAGTGACTGAATGAGAGTTATCTTGCGATAACCCGGCAGCAGTCTAAGAGGTTGTTCCGGCAGCGCTGTACAGCGCTAATCCTACCGCCCGGTATGATCATTCCATAACCGCTGTAGGTGCGCTGGGTGATATGAGCTGAGCATAAGCTCGCAGTACAACCCTCACCCGCTCGCCCGCCCAGCGGGCCCCATAAAACCAAAGCCTGGCCCCATCTTCCAGTGCCTGGCAGCCACTGGGGTAGCCGCTTGCACACGCGGCATGAAACGCCTGGCTTTGCTCGTCTGATATCAAGGCATCCAGACGATGGCGGGTCGCAAGCTCATCAATGGCCGTGCCGGATTCAAGCGGGTCGCTCGTACACTGCACGTCCACTGCCACCAACTGCACGCCCGCCTGGCGCAGGATGACGAACGCTCGCTGCAGGGTCGCACTGTGGTCGGCGGGCTCGATAAGACCATCGCGTACATAGCGGCTGGCATAACCGATGCGCCACCCCTCCAGTACCAGGGATGCACGCGAAGCGCTGTTGTTTTGCACCAGGGGGACTTCAACCATCACGGGCTCAGTGGGGTCGACACCACTGATGGCGATCAGTGATAAAGCCGGGTCGCGCGGGGGTTTGATCATGGGCGCCAAAGCGTTGTAACCGGGTATGACCACCGCGCCCTCAGCGCGTGCGGCACCGAAGACGATAGCACCGGGGTTGGCGTTATCGGTACGCGCCGCCGTGGTGCTGGCAGAGCCAGGATCAACGCTCCCCTGCTCAACGGCATGCGACGCCGCCGAGAAGCAGGGTATGCCCAATCGCCATAGTTTCTTGCAGTCGTCGCTCATGACAACGTCTCCCCGAAATTGAATTTCCGAGGGATCATCGCACTCCCTTCCGACGTTTGTCGCAGCGTTGAAACACCCTGAAAATACCTTTTTCCACACGCTCGTCAATTAGCCCGCAGCGTGTTCTTTTGCATCATGACTCTCTACTTCCAGCCACCACGCATGCCCTCGCTCGGGCTGGTTGAGCCTGAACGCCTGGCCCATGGCCGGCGTGGTGATCGACACATTGCGCTCCCAGGCCAGTGCCATGATGCGGTCGAACGGCTCGTGCCAGGCGTGGAACGCCAGGTCGAACGTACCGTTGTGAATCGGTAGCAGCCAACGGCCCTTGAGGTCGATATGCGCCTGCAATGTCTGCTCCGGCTGCATATGCACGTGAGGCCAGTCGACGTTGTAGGCCCCGGTCTCCATGAGGGTCAGGTCAAACGGCCCGTATTGCTCGCCGATCCGCTTGAAACCGTCGAAATACCCCGTGTCGCCGCTGAAAAAAATCCGCCGCGCGTCATCGATCATCACCCAGGAACACCACAGGGTCTGGTTGCCGTCAAACAGGCCACGCCCGGAAAAATGCTGCGCCGGCGTGGCAACAAAGCGAATGCCATCGACCTCGGTGCCCTGCCACCAGTCCAGTTGCCGCACTTTGTCGGCATCCACACCCCATTTGACCAGCGTGTCTCCCACCCCCAAAGGCGCCAGGAAGTAACGCGTCTTGTCGGCCAGTTGCACGACAGCCGCGCGGTCAAGGTGGTCGTAGTGATTGTGGGACAGGATCACCGCCTCCAACGGCGGCAACTCTTCAAGGCTGATAGGCGGCTGGTGGAAACGCTTGGGGCCGGCCCAACTGAACGGCGAGGCGCGCTCGGCAAATACCGGGTCGGTGATCCAGAACTTACCGCGCATTTTCAGCAACACGGTTGAATGGCCCAGGCGGAACACGCTGTGATCGGGGGCTGCCATCAGGTGTTCGCGCGTCAGGCGCTGTACCGGGATATTGCCCACAGGCCGTGTCGTACGCGGTTTGTTGAACAACATGTTCCAAAAGATACGCAAGGTCTTGCCAAAGCCACCGTGCGGCACCGGCGCATCGTTATGAAAATGCCCCTGCTCCCGCTCGGCAGGCTTGCGCGCAGTGGGTGCGGGATCGAGACGGGTTGAAAGGGTGCCCATTACACAGTGACTCCTACGTCTGCGGATGAATTACACTGCACAGTGTAGTTTCTACATTGCAACAAAATCCTGAACAAGTAAACTGCCGAGTGTAACTTCATCTTCGAGCCGAACGCCCTCCATGAATGCCTCCCCACGCCTCACCGACCGTAAACGCGAAGCTATCGTGACGGCGGCCATTGCCGAATTTCGCGCAAATGGCTTCGAGGTCACCAGCATGGACAGGATCGCCGCCACTGCCGGGGTTTCCAAGCGTACGGTGTACAACCACTTCCCCAGTAAAGAAGAGCTGTTTGCCGAAATCATGCACAAATTGTGGGTCAGCAGCGCCGCGCAACTGGATGTGGCCTACAGCCGCGACCAACCCCTGCGCGATCAATTGCGCCAGTTGCTGGAAGCGAAAATGAAGATGATGTCGGATACCAACTTCCTCGACCTGGCGCGCGTGGCCATTGCGGCCACCATTCATTCGCCGGCACGCGCCCAGGACATGGTCAACCGCCTGAGCGCCCGTGAAGAAGGCTTTACCCTGTGGATACGCGCCGCCCAGGAAGATGGCCGGTTGAGTGGCAACGACCCGGCGTTCGCCGCTCACCAGGTACAAAGCCTGCTCAAGGCCTTCGCATTCTGGCCGCAGATTACCCTTGGCCAACCTACCCTCGATGCAGCGTCTCAGGCCCATGTGATCGAATCGGCGATCGATCTGTTCCTGGCAGGTTATGAGGTCAATGCTCACCGCTGACGCTAAGCCGTCCGGCCTGAGTCGTCTTACAACGCTTCGTCTGAATTTTCTTCCGCCAGCCTGCCGCGATAGCATAATGCCGCCATTGGTCGCATGGTCATGAAATACGCCCCCAACGCGGCGAACTTCTCGGCTGGCCGATCACTCTGAACCCGTTGTTCCACCCCTCTGTCAGCACAAGGAAGCTGGCAATGAGCAAGTCAACCGTAAGGCCCAGATGCCCTACGGGGTCAGGCGCATCTACATGGAATCCTCATACGCATGCCTGCTCGAGCTTCCGACCATGCTATTCAATGCTTACAAAAAAACCATCACCGCCTTGCAACACACCAATGCCCAACAAGCCAGCCTGCTGGACGCGATCGAGCGCTCCATGGCGGTCATCGAATTCGACACGCAGGGCACGGTGCTGCGCGCCAATGACAATTTCCTCAAGACCATGGGCTATCGCGCCGAACAGATCCTGGGCCAACCCCACCGCCTGTTCTGCACACCGGCGTTCGCCCGCAGCGCCGAGTACAACCACCTGTGGACGCATCTACGCAACGGCCAATTCGAGTCGGGCACCGTTGAGCGAGTGGGCGCCAATGGCCAATCGGTGTGGCTGGAAGCCAGTTACAACCCGGTAAAGGATGAAGCCGGCCGCGTGATCAAAGTCGTGAAATACGCGATGGACGTCACCCCGCGCCTGCAGGCCGAAAGTGAAGCCAACGCCAAGCTGCAAGCCATCGACCGCGCCATGGCGATGATCGAGTTCAACCTCGATGGCACCATCATCACCGCCAATGCGAACTTCCTGCAGCGCATGGGCTACAGCCTGGCGCAGATCCAGGGCAAGCATCACCGCCTGTTCTGCACACCAGAGCTGGCCGGCAGCGCCGCCTACAGCGAATTCTGGAAACGTCTGAACCAGGGTGAACTGTTCAACGGCCAGTTCGAGCGTGTGGACAAACACGGCAACACGCTGTGGCTCGAAGCCAACTACAACCCGGTGTACGACGCCAGCGGGCGTCTGTGCAAGGTGGTGAAGTTTGCGTCGGACGTCACCGCCCGTGTGCAACAGCATGCCGCTGACGCGCAAAGCGCTGCGCAGGCGTATCACCTGTCGCTCAATACCCAGGACATGGCCGAAAAAGGCGCCGACGTGATTCAGAAAACCGCCACCGGCATGCGCGACATTGCCGTGGATATTGACGCATCCTCGCAACTGATCGCCAAGCTGGGCGAGCGGTCGCAGCAGATCACCACCATCGTCAACACCATTCGCGGGATCGCCGACCAGACCAACCTGCTGGCCCTCAACGCCGCCATCGAGGCCGCCCGCGCCGGCGAGCAAGGCCGTGGCTTTGCCGTGGTCGCCGATGAGGTCCGCCAATTGGCGGCGCGCACCAGCGGCTCCACGGCGGAAATTTCCGGCATGATCGCCATGATCCAGGACGAAACCCGCCAGGCCATCGACAGCATGGACGCCACCCGCGACCGTGCGGCTCAGGGCGTGGAGCTGGCCAACCAGGCCGGTACGGTGATCCTGCAGATTCGTGAAGGCACCAGCGAGGCGGTGCAGGCGGTGAGCGCGTTCGCCAACGAGCGAGGCAATCGCTGACGGCTTCTTCATGTGCCTGGCCGGGAGGCTCGGTCTATAGTGCGTAAGCCCTACGCCATCGACTCGAGCCTGCCATGACCTCAGATAAACCCGACCCGATCGCTGTCGACCACCTGCGTTTCCATCGCCACCACGCTCACCTGGCGCCGACCTTTGGCAACGATACCTTTGCCCTCAAGGCCGAGGCCTTCGCGCGCTTCTTTGGCACCCCAACGTTCCTTGGCGCGCAAACCGCCATTGTGGTGCTGTGGGTGGTGCTGAACGCGACCGGCATCACCCACTTCGACGTCTACCCCTTCATCCTGCTCAACCTGGCCTTCAGCCTGCAATCGGCCTATGCCGCGCCGCTGATCCTGCTGGCCCAGACGCGCCAGGCAGCACGCGACAAAGCCCAGTCCGACGCCGACGCGCAGCACCGCGAAGCCCTGGCCACCGCCAATACCGCACGCCAGGCCCAGGCGGAACAGACCACCCAACAGCTGCTGGAGCTGTTGGAGCAGAACACGCGGTTGACGCAAATGACCAAACAGCTGACCGAGCGTATCGAAACCCTGACCAGTGAAATGCATGAGCACTTTGTGCGCAAAACCTAACGGCGCAGCCAGCGCACGTGTCGCCCCAGCTCATCAAACAGCGTCACCACCGAACGCAACGCCCGGCAATCAGGGCGCGTCAACAGCCACAGCGCCGTGTCATATCCTGCCAAAGCGGGGCCCAGCCGTTGCAAGCCATCGTCGATCAGGAAATCCGGCAACGCCGCCACCCCAAGCCCGGCGCGTACCAATGCCGTCACCGACTGCATGCTGTTGCAGCGATAACCGGGACGCACGCCCGGCAGATGCTCGCGGCGCCAGGCCACGGTGGGGTGGTCGGGCAAGAAGTCATCCGGCGCGATCCAGGTCAGATCGGCCAGTTCATGGCCTGCATGCCGACGGGCGTAGTCGGCACTGGCGCACACCTGATACGTCACCGTGCCCAGGCAACGTCCGACAAGATGCTCCGGCGGGTTCCTGGTCAGGCGCAGCGCGATATCCGCATCGCGGCGGCTGAGGTTGGCGAAATCGTTGGAGGTGCTCAGCTCCAGGATCAACGCCGGATAGTCCGCCATGAAGCCGGCCAGGGCGGGTAGCAGCAGACCTTGCAGCACCGAGTCGGAACAGGTCAGGCGCACCGTGCCGCTGATCACTTCACCGCCCTGCTCCACACCGATGCGTGCAGCCTCCAGGGCAAGCTCTGCGCGCTCGGCCTGTTGCGCCAAGTGGTTGGCCAGACTGGTAGGCAGATAGCCGGCGCGGCTTTTTTCAAACAGCGGTTGGCCCAGGGCTGCTTCCAGGCGCCGTACTGCGCGGAACACCGTGGACACATCCACGCGCAGCAATCCCGCCGCCCGCGCCAGCGTGCCGCCACGCACCAGAGCGAGGACCAGCGACAGGTCGTTATAGTCGAGCTGATAGTGCGTGGCTGCATTGACCATGTGGTAAAACGCCAATATCGATTGCGTGAACGCCAATCTATAGTGCCCACCAGGACACCACAAGCCATGGGATGCACACGATGAACGACACCCCGCTGCACCTCGCTCTGATCGGCGATTACAACCCCGACGTGATTGCGCACCAGGCCATCCCGGTAGCGCTGCAACAAGCGGCCCAAGCCCTGAAGCTTGACGTCAACCTGCACTGGCTCGGCACCGACACCCTCACCTCCACGGCCTCGCTGCACGGGTTTGACGGCTTCTGGTGCGTGCCTGCCAGCCCTTATCGCGACATCGAAGGCGCGCTGCGAGCCATCCGCTTTGCCCGCGAACAGCGGCGACCTTTCCTCGGCACCTGCGGTGGTTTTCAGCACGTGGTACTCGAATATGCCCGCAACGTGCTGGGATGGGCGGATGCCGAACACGGCGAGTTGGTACCGGACGCCGAACGCGCGGTCATTACGCCATTGAGCTGTGCGCTGGTGGAAGCCAGCGACACCGTGCGCCTGCTAGCCAATACGCGTATCGCCCAAGCCTACGGCGGCCTGGATATCCACGAAGGTTATCGTTGCAGCTACGGTATCAATCCAGAGTTCGCTGGCGCACTGCTCGACGGGGCGTTGATCCCCGGCGGCCATGACGCGGCTGGCGAGCTTCGCGCAATAGAGCTGCTGGGCCATCCATTTTTCGTCGCCACGCTGTTCCAACCCGAACGCGCCGCCCTCAAAGGCACGACGCCGCCGCTGGCGATAGCCCTGCTCAAGGCGTGCCGGGAGGCTTCGGCATGATCGCCAGGACACCGGCAGCGCCTTACTACGCAGTGATTTTCAGCTCACTGCGCACCGATGGCGACCAGGGTAGCGCGATTACACAGGCCTAGCCGACCAGGCTACGCAACGCACTGATCTGCGCGATCTCGACCCGACGCATATACACCCGCAACGGTTCGCTGATGTTGAGCCGGTCGTCGATATTCTGCTCCAGCAGTAACTGAATGCGCGCGCGTGACAGGAGCATGCTGTGGTCGGCAGCCGGGACCCAGACGAACTCGGCGGTGGGAATGATGCCGTCATCGGCCACGTCCATGCCGAAGGCATCTTCGCTGAAACGCACGATGTACTGGCCAGTCTTGCGATTCAGGCCAACAAAACCGTGGAGTTGGTCGGCGGCCTGGCAGATAAGCTCGGAAGTGATGCGCATGGTAAACCTCACTGAAAAGTCCCACAGGGACTGGAAAGATGGTTTACACGCGTGGCAAAAAATACCGCCCTCTGACGGGGCAGTTGCGGGCAAGAGTACTGCAATACATCACAGAAAAACCCTAAAAGTTGGTCCGCGCGCAGGTTAATGTCGGTTTGGTGATAGCGCCTTTCGCAATCAATTGTTAAAAAGGACGCCTTCTCAAAGTTACCTCCACGAAAGGACTTCCCATATGCCTGTCACGTTAACCAACGGCCTGGTGCGCACCACGATAGGGAGTGCCGTGCTGCTGGCGCTAATGCTCGGCCTTGCTCCCGCACAGGCTGCCGACCCGATCAGCCCGGCTGAATTGGCGACAAACGAAGGCATCCCCTACCCTGCGGTGATCGCCCACCGTGGCGCGTCCTATGACGCTCCCGAGTCCACCGCCGCCGCTTACAAGGTCGCGCGCGACCTGGGCGCCGACTACCTGGAACTGGACCTGCAGCGCAGCAAGGACGGCGTATTGTTCGCCCTGCACGACAACAACCTGCAGCGCACTACCGACGTGGCGACCAAGTTCCCCGAGCGCAAAGACGCGCCGGCCAACGAATTCACCTGGAAAGAACTGCAAAGCCTGGACGCCGGCAGCTGGTTCAACGCCGCCTACCCGGACCGTGCACGCCCGGGTTTCGTCGGCCTGAAAATCCAGAGCCTGGATGACATCATCAAGATCGCCGAAGGCAATCCGCAACATAAGCCGGGCCTGTACATCGAGACCAAGGAGCCCAAGCAATTCCCGGGCATCGAGGCCGACCTGAAAAACAAGTTGCTCGACAAGGGCTGGTTGAGCTCCGCCGGCTCCAAGCTGGGCAAGAGCAACACCGGCGTCGGCCAGGGCAAGGGCCGTGTGGTGCTGCAAACCTTTGAGGTGGCCAGCCTGAAAGAACTGCAAAAAGAAATGCCCAACACGCCGAAGATCCTGCTGTTGTGGGTCGGTGAAGGCAGCATTGAGCCCAAGTCCAAGGTGACATTCGCCGAGTCCGGCGAAGCGACCAAAGCGGCCTATTACGCCAAGCAGGAACCGAAAGACGCGGCCGAATTCGAAAAATGGGTCGACCAGGCCAAAAGCCTCGGCGCCATCGGCACCGGCCCTTCGGCAGAGCTGACCGACCATGGCGACCAGAGCTACACCGACCTGGTCAAGCCTGAGATGAACAAGCTGACCCACGACAAGGGCCTGTTGGTGCACGTGTACACCGTCGACGAGCCGGTCGACTTCGACAAGGTGATGAAGGCCGGTGTCGATGGCATCTTCACCAACCGTGCCGCCGAACTGTTGAAGTTCTACAAGCGCTGGCCGTCGTCCAGCGTGCAGGACCTGCTGAGCGATCATAAATACTGAGGCGTTGGTGTCAGTGAGCCATTAAGGATGAGTTAAGTTGCGCCGGTTAATCTGGCGCCACTTAAACAGCTCAACCAGAAGGACACACACCATGAAAACCCTGACCGCTTTGTTCGCCGCCACTGCCCTGACACTGACTGCGGGCCTGGCCCAGGCGGATATTCGTCCGGACCAGATTGAAGGCCTGCTCAAGTCCGGTGCCGTGATGCCATTCGAAAAACTCAACGCTGCGGCCGTGGCCAAACACGCTGGCGCAACGATCAACGACACCGAGTTGGACCACAACAACAGCGGCGTACTGGTCTATGAAGTTGACCTGACCGACACCGCCGGCAAGAACTACGAAGTGAAGCTCGACGCCAAGACCGGCGCTGTGCTGGAAGACAAACTCGATACCTGAGTTCAATCCAAAAAAAAGCGCCACCTTCGGGTGGCGCTTTTTTTTATGGGCGCGCGCCGTGCTGTCACATAATCGTCATCACGCCTTGCAATGATTCGAGCATGCGAACCTGTGAAATATCCTACAGGCGCTTTCTGTGCGAGCCCCCATGAACCACAGCATTGACCACGCCCACCAGGATCCCGACCTGTTTGGCCTGCTTTACGGTTTCCGCTTTCTGCCCGGCGAAAAAGGCCAGCAGATTGATTCCGCTACCGCCCTGCAATGCCTGCAACAACCCGGTGACCCGCAGGAATTTCTCTGGCTGCACCTGAACCTGGCCCATGCCGCCTGTGAACGCTGGATGCAAGCGCACCTGGAACTGCCCGAGGAGTTCTTCGAAGCGCTGCACGAAGGTTCGCGCTCCACGCGCATCGAGCATGTCGATTCGGCCCTGCTGGCGGTGGTCAACGATGTGGTGTTCAACTTCAGCAGCATGGTCTCCTCGGATATATCCACCTTGTGGGTGTGCGCGCGCAGTCGCTTGCTGATCAGTGCGCGCCTGCAACCGCTGCACTCGGTGGATAAGTTGCGCTCGTCGGTAAAGGCCGGTGAACGTTTTCGCTCGCCGCTGGAGTTGCTGGTGCATTTGCTGCGCGACCAGGGCGAAGTGCTGACCCAGATCGTGCGCAAGACCAGCCTCAGCGTCGATCATATCGAAGACCAGTTGCTGTCCTCGCGCCTGTCCACCAACCGCGCCGAACTCGGTGCCGCGCGCCGCGTGCTGGTGCGTTTGCAACGCCTGCTGGCGCTGGAACCGGGTTCGCTGCTGCGCCTGCTCAACCGGCCGCCGCAATGGCTGCAAAAGGAAGACGTGAAGGAGTTGCGCAAATCCACCGAAGAGTTTGCGCTGATCATCAACGACCTGACGGCCCTGGGCGAACGCATCAAGCTGTTGCAGGAAGAGATCGCCGCCAATCTCAACGAGCAGAGCAACCGCACGCTGTTCACCCTCACGGTGGTGACGGTGCTGGCGCTGCCGATCAACATCATCGCCGGCTTTTTCGGCATGAATGTGGGTGGGGTGCCGCTGTCCCAGGACCCGGAAGGCTTTTGGATACTGGTCGCGCTGGTGGCGACCTTCACCCTGATTGCCGGGCGCTGGGCATTCAGAAAGCGTAAGGACTTGATGAATTGAAACGCACTCCCCCACATGAACACTGACCTGCCGCAGCATCTCTGTAACAATTTGCAATGATCATGAACGCCATCCTCCTCACACTGGATGCTCCGGCATGGCCACCCCTTCCCTGACAGTCTCACCCTCCGCCCCCAAACCGCGCCTGGACACCAAGCCCGGCCTGGTCACGGTGATCATGTTTTTCGCCGTGCTCGCCATGGGCCTGCTGTTCACCGCTTACAGCCTGATGCACGACATGCACGAAATGGGCGCCCAGCTCACCACCTGGACGCCCTTCCTGTTGCTCGGCGTGGCGCTGCTGATCGCCCTGGGCTTTGAGTTCGTCAACGGCTTTCACGACACCGCCAATGCGGTGGCCACGGTGATCTACACCAACTCGCTGCCGCCGCATTTCGCGGTGGTGTGGTCGGGCTTTTTCAATTTTCTCGGCGTGCTGCTGTCCAGCGGCGCGGTGGCGTTCGGCATCATTGCCCTGCTGCCGGTGGAGTTGATTCTGCAGGTGGGCTCTTCGGCCGGCTTCGCCATGATCTTCGCCCTGCTGATCGCCGCGATCCTGTGGAACCTCGGCACCTGGTGGCTGGGTTTGCCGGCGTCGTCGTCCCACACGCTGATCGGCTCGATCATTGGTGTCGGCGTGGCGAATGCCTTGATGCATGGCCGCGATGGCACCAGTGGCGTGGATTGGAGCCAGGCGGCCAAGATCGGTTACGCGCTGCTGTTGTCGCCGCTGATCGGCTTCGCGTTTGCCGCCTTGCTGTTGCTGGCGCTGCGCGCCTTCGTGAAGAACCGCGCGCTGTACAAAGCGCCCAAGGGCGACACCCCGCCGCCGTGGTGGATTCGCGGCATGCTGATCGTCACGTGCACCGGTGTGTCGTTCGCCCACGGCTCCAACGATGGGCAAAAAGGCATGGGCCTGATCATGCTGATCCTGGTGGGCACGTTGCCGATGGCCTACGCGCTGAACCGCACCATGCCGGCCGATCAGTCACTGCAATTTGCAGCGGTGGCGGAAGTCACCCAGGCCGCATTGGTGAAATCCGCACCGCAGCCGGCTCCCGGCGATTCACGAGCAACCTTATCCACCTACGTGCGCACCAAAGAAGCCACCCCGGAACTGGTGCCCGCCCTTGCCGCCATCACCGGGCACATCGGCGCCGAAGTCAAAGGCTATGGCTCCCTTGCCGCGGTACCGGCTGAAGCGGTGGGCAACGTGCGTAACGACATGTACCTGACCAGCGAAACCATTCGCCTGATGGACAAGGGCAAGGTCGGCAATTTCGACGCCGACACCCAGGGCAAGCTGCAGTTGTTCAAGCAACAGATCGACAGCGCCACGCGCTTTATCCCGCTGTGGGTCAAGATCGCAGTGGCCATCGCCCTGGGGCTCGGCACCATGGTCGGCTGGAAGCGCATCGTGGTGACGGTGGGCGAGAAGATCGGCAAGACCCACCTGACGTACGCCCAGGGCGCCTCGGCCGAGACCGTGGCGATGCTGACCATTGGCGCGGCGGACATGTTCGGTTTGCCGGTATCGACCACCCATGTGTTGTCATCGGGCGTGGCCGGGACTATGGTGGCCAACGGCGGCGGCCTGCAGATGCGCACCATCCGCAACTTGTTGATGGCCTGGGTATTGACGTTGCCGGCGGCGATTGTGTTGTCGGGCAGCCTTTACTGGTTGTTCACCCAACTGTTCTGACCCCCCCTCAATCGACTGTAGGAGCGAGCTTGCTCGCGAAAAACGTCAACGATAACGCGTGCCTTCTGAATGAGCGCGGTGCCTGTAAGTTTTTCGCGAGCAAGCTCGCTCCTACAAAAAAGCGTTATTAGGGCGAGCCCTCCCCCCACATGGTTATCGGCGCGCAGTTAAAGGTGGGCTTGCAGGGTGGCCGCCAACCACTCCATGAACACCCGCACGCGCAACGGCAAATGCCGCTGGCCGGCGTAGAGCAATGACACGTCCAGAGGCGGCGCCGGGTAATCGGCCAGCACCTCGACCAATTCGCCACTGGCCAGCAAGTCGCGAATGCCCAGCCGCGGCACTTGGATAATGCCAAAGCCGCCCAGGCACGCCGCCTGGTACGCATCGGTGCTGTTGACGGTCACCCGCCCGGCCATTGGCAGCCGCAGCACCTTGTTGCCTTGCAGGTACTCGAATCCCGCCGAGCGTGCGCCCAGCGGCCGTACGTAATGCACCAGCTGATGCTGTTCCAGGTCCGCCAGGGTGCGCGGCATGCCGTGGCGCTGCACGTACCCCGCGCTCACACAATTGACCATCGGCATGCTGCACACCCGCCGCGCCACCACGCTCTGGTCGGGCTGGGCACCCACGCGCACAACACAGTCGAAGCCCTCGGCGATCAGGTCCACCTGGCGGTCCGAGCTGCCGATTTGCATCTCGATCAGGGGGTGGCGCTCCATGAACGGGGGCAAGTTGGGCACGATCAGCGTGCGCGCTATCACGTTGGGCATGTCCACCCGTATGCGCCCGGCCAACTGGGTCTCGTCCTGTCGAAACAGCCCCTCGAGTTCCTCCATGTGCGCCAGCAAATCCTTGCTGCGCTCATACAACACCTGGCCGTCCTGGGTGGCCTGCACCTTGCGCGTGGTGCGTTGCAACAGGCGTGCACCGAGCAGTTCCTCCAGGGCGCGCACCTGCTCGGACACGGTGGAGCGCGGCAAGCCAAGGCTTTCACCGGCCTGGGTAAAGCTCGACAGCTCGGTCACGCGTACAAACGTGCGCAGTAGCTCAAGTTTATTCATGGGATTGTTCGCCCTGTCCGACCAGTGATTCCGGTACGGCACTGTTTATCACGTTATGGGCGGACAAATACACTCAGTCCCATCATCACCCAAGAGGACTGCACCATGACCCCACGTAAAATCGCACTGATCACCGGCGCCAGCCGCGGCCTGGGCAAAAGCGCTGCACTGCACCTTGCCGCCCAGGGTGTCGATATCCTCGGCACTTACCACAGCAGGGCCGATGAGGCGCAGGCGTTAGTGACGCAAATCGAACAACTGGGCGGCCGCGCGGCGATGTTGCAACTGGATGTGAGCCAGAGCGCGACGTTTGCAGGTTTCGCCAATCACGTGACTGACGCGCTCAAGGATGTGTTCGCACAGGATCAGTTTGATTTTCTGGTCAACAACGCCGGTATCGGTATTCATGCAAGCTTTGCCGAAACCACCGAAGCCCAGTTCGACCAACTGGTCGCTATCCAATTCAAGGGGCCATTTTTTCTGACCCAGAAGCTGTTGCCGTTGATTCGCGACGGTGGGCGAATTCTCAATGTGTCCAGCGGCCTGGCGCGCTTCAGCCTGCCGGGCTACGCGGCCTACGCGGCGATGAAAGGCGCGATGGAAGTGCTAACCCGCTACCAGGCCAAGGAGCTCGGCGCGCGTGGCATCAGCGTGAATATCCTCGCCCCTGGCGCGATTGAAACCGACTTCGGCGGCGGAGCGGTACGCGATAACGCTAGCCTCAATGCCATGGTCGCCAACAACACCGCCCTGGGCCGCGCCGGTTTGCCCGACGATATTGGCGGGGCCGTGGCGCTGCTGCTGGCCGATGGCGGCCAATGGATCACCGGCCAGCGGATCGAGGCCTCGGGCGGCATGTTTCTGTAAGCGCCTGGCGACTACAGGGCGATTGGCGTTTTGCGGGTGACTCGTTCCCGAATCACGTCATACGCCCAGTGGTACACATAGGTGTACGGCAGGAAGAACAGCAGCACGCCAATGTCGAGGATGAACGCCTCCAACAGGCTGGTCTTCATCAATGCGGCAATCAACGGCACCGCCAGCAGGATCAACCCGCCTTCGAACAGCAGCGCGTGCAGCACTCGCGTGCGGCCCCCGCTGGACAGGTGCAGGCGCACTTTAAGGCGGTCGAACAGGCTGTTGAAAATGACGTTCCAGCTCAGCGCCAGCACGCTGATGCCCAAGGTCACCGCGCCCATTTCCAGGGCCGGTCGGCCGGTCACCCAGACCAGCAAAGGCGTGCAGATCAATAAGGCCAAACCTTCAAACCCCAAGGCCTGGAAAACACGTTCAGTAATCGACTTGGTAGGGTGCATGGCCCGGCTCCGTGAGTGACGATGGTTGCCATGATCACGTCCCAGGCCGATACTTCATAACCAATAACCATCGATCAAGGCGATAGTCATGGCCTCCCATGAAGTGCTCCAGGCGTTTGTCCAGGCCGCCACCCAGGGGTCGTTTTCCGCCGCCGCACGCAAGCTGGGCAAGAGCCAATCCACCATCAGCGCGGCAGTGGCCAGCCTGGAAATCGATCTGGATGTGGTGTTGTTCGATCGCAGCAGCCGCAAGCCGACGCTGACCCCGGCCGGCCAGGTGTTGTTGCAGCGTGCCGAACAGGTGCTGGAGGCCAGCAGCCGGCTGGAACTGGCGGCCAGTCAATTGGCCCGGGGACTGGAGCCGAAGCTGAGTATCGCCATGTCCGACACCTACCAGTCCGACCGTTTCGAAGTCGCCCTCAGCGCTTTTGAACAACGCTACCCGGACCTTGAGTTGGAATGCCTGATCGCCGAATGCGAGGACCTGATCGCCCTGGTGCAAAGTGGCCGGGCGCACATCGCGTTTATCGAGCAGCAGGAAGTTTACCCCCCGGACCTCAGTTGCTCGGCGGTCGAGGAACGCACCGAGATCGCCTTGTTCGTCTCGCCCAGACACCCGCTGGCGAGCCAGGCCCGTCTTGATCCGCACACCCTGCAAGCACATCGGGAGCTGCGCCTGGCCAGCATCATCAACCCTGACGAAAACCGTGGCGCTCAACGCGTGTGGTCGGCACCGAGCTACCTGATGCTGATGGAGATGGCGCAACTGGGCTTTGGTTGGGCGCCCATACCGCGCTGGTTGGTGGAGCGCTTCGGCGGCGACCAGTTGGTCGAGCTCAAGGTGCGCGGTTGGCCGCGTTCGGTGGCGGTGGATGCGCTGTGGTCGCGACAACAACCGCCGGGCCCGGCGGGGAGTTGGTTGTTGGCAAAGATGCTCGAGTGACGTAGGCAAGGGGCACAGGCGCTATAACCGGATGAGGTAGAATTCCCGCCCCTTGGTAGGATTTTTGGATATGCCGCCCATGCAAACCCGCCTCGTCCCCTACGAAACGCTGAACGTTCTACAAAAACAGCAACTGGACGGCCTGACGGTGCACCCCGAGCAACTGGCGTACTCCGGTGATATCTATTGCGCGCTGAACAGCCTGCTGGTCAATCCCAACCCCGACAGCGTCAAAGGCTTCGCCCTGCTCGCGGGCGACGTGCCCGTGGCGTTCCTGTTGCTCAAACGCCCGCCGTGCCTGCCCCATTGGGCAGATGAACACAGCGCCACCTTGCATGCATTGCAGGTGGATCGGCACCAGCAAGGGCGCGGCTACGGCAAAATCTGTCTGCAGATGCTGCCTGCAGCGGCGCTACAGGCATGGCCGCAGATCAAGGCGCTGGAATTGTCGGTGGATGCGGACAATGTGGCGGCGATGGGGTTGTATCTGGGGGCTGGTTGGGTGGACAGCGGTGAGGCTTACAGAGGAAGGATTGGGCATGAGCGCAGGTTGAGACGGGCGTTTGATCAGGACACCGTTGACATCGTCGAAATGTAACGTATACATAACCTAACATCAGAAAAGTAACCTATATAAGACATGGACCCTACCGTAATCACCCAACGTCTCGGCGTGCACCTGCGCACCATGCGCTCCAATCGCGGCTATAAACAGGCGGATCTGGCGAAGTTGGCCGGGGTTACTCGGCAAAAACTGATCGAAATAGAAAAAGGCAGCCTCTCGGTCTCGATGAATGCCTATGCTCGGGTGGTAGCCGCCTTGGGCAGCGAATTCAAGCTGGTACCCGTGACCTTGCCGACTCTGGAGGAACTGGAGGACGTGTTCAATGAATAGCCCCACGCTACGCGTTCACACGCCTCAAGGAGACAGCGGCAGCGTGCGGATTGGTGCTGAAGACTATTTGTTTCGCTACAGCGATGAGGCAAAGGCCGCCAGCGCAATTAGCCTGACGATGCCCGTACGCGCGGACGAATACCGGCGCCGGGACTTGCATCCCATCTTTCAGATGAATTTGCCGGAAGGTTATGTGCTTGAACAATTGCGCAATCGCCTCGCCAAAACGGTCAGGGTAGACCCGATGCTATTGCTGGCGCTATCGGGCAGCAGCGCGCCAATTGGTAGGGTTTTTGTGTCTTCTGAACAAGTGAACAGTCTGATCCATCGCAACAGCCCTCACACAAGCGGAGAAAACCTCGACGAAATTCTTGCCTGGGACGGCACGGAGGATCTGTTCGTCGAACTGGTAGATCGCTATATCCTGCGAGCGGGTATTTCCGGTGTGCAACCCAAAGTACTGGTGCCGGAGAAACCACAAACCCCCGAACAGAAATTCACCTCGAAAACCGACGACCTGATCATTAAAAGCGGGCGGGACGAGTTTCCCGGGCTGGCCATCAATGAATACCTGTGCATGTCCATTGCCAGGGATGCGGGCCTGCCCGTACCGCCGTTTTATCTGTCGCGCAACCATAAGCTGTTCATCATGCGGCGCTTTGATCGGGACGCACAGCTCAACCCTCTGGGCTTCGAAGACATGACCGCACTGATGGGACTGTCCGCCGAGCAAAAGTACACCAAGAGTTACGCCGCCATCGCCAAGGCTGTACGCGTGTTCTGCGCCCCGGCCTATCAACGCAGTTCGCTGGACCAATTATTCGACAGCGTGGCGTTGAGTTGCATCGTGGGTAATGGCGATGCCCATTTGAAGAATTTCGGCGTGCTCTATAGCGATCCACTTAAATCAGATACGCGGCTGGCACCGACTTACGACATCGTCAACACCACCGCTTACCTGCGCGAGGACTCACTGGCCCTGGACCTGAGCGGAAATAAATCGTTATTCGCCTCGCGCCTGGGCATTCTCGAATTTGCCAGGACCTGCGAAGTCGAACATCCCGAAAGGCGTATTCAGGCGCTGCTCCAGACCCTTGAAGTGGTGCTCAAGCGCGAAGACGACTACTGCAGGTTGGCGCCCGAGGTGGCGGGCGCCATACGCCAATCCGCTCAGGGGTTTCAAACTAGCTTCGGGGGCTGAATCGCCCCCGGACTTGGCGCTCAGACTTTCTGCCCGACCGGCAACCAGATCTCCACCGTCCCGGTGCCCTTCCTTGCATCAAAATCCGCACTGTAGCGCTCGAAATCCGCCCCCATCACCTTGTAGCCCGAGTGCGGCAGCCACTCGAACATGATGCGCTCGTAGGTTTGCTCAAGCGCCTGCACCGCCCCGTGATGAGGGAACACGGCATAGTTCAGTGGTGGAATTTCAATGCACTGGAAATTGCCCGGTACATCGCTTTTGCTGGGGACTTCAACACCGGCCATGTAGTCGAATTCGCCATGCCTGGGATTATGGCAAACACCATAGGTGACGCTGCCGATGCGCTTCTTGATGTCCTTGATACAGCTGTTGAACAATTCCCATAGCTGCGGAATATCGCCCGCGGTGGCTTTCGAATAACGCCCCTGGACACCTGCGATAACCAGGGCCTCGCCGGCTTCCATGCGTGGTTCCAACGGTTGTCTTGTCTGCTGATCCATACGAACAGTCTCCTTCTTATGAGGGAACAAACCCGCAACGAGTATAGGGGCATATCCGCGCCGTACTCCATGCAGAAATTTTTCCTACGCATATGGACAACTTGCCATCATCGACCGTATTGTCTGCCCCGCAGGCCACCGCAGTGGCCGACGTCGCTCGGACGGTTCCGGGCGCTTACGTACCTCGAGGCAACAATGGCAGACCAAGGTTCGCCGCGCCGCTTTGCGCGCATAGATCGACTCCCCCCCTACGTGTTCAATATCACTGCCGAGCTGAAGATGGCTGCGCGTCGGCGCGGCGAAGACATCATCGACTTGAGCATGGGTAACCCCGACGGCGCCACACCACCGCACATCGTCGAGAAGATGGTCACCGTCGCCCAGCGCGAAGACACCCACGGCTACTCCACCTCCAAAGGCATTCCGCGCCTGCGCCGGGCGATTTCGCGCTGGTACAAGGACCGTTATGAAGTGGATATCGACCCTGAAACCGAGGCCATCGTCACCATCGGTTCCAAGGAAGGCCTGGCGCACTTGATGCTGGCCACCCTCGACCAGGGCGACACCGTACTGGTGCCCAACCCGAGCTACCCGATTCACATCTACGGTGCCGTGATTGCCGGCGCCCAGGTGCGCTCGGTGCCGCTGGTGCCCGGCGTGGACTTCTTCGCCGAACTGGAGCGGGCGATTCGCGGTTCGATCCCCAAGCCGAAGATGATGATCCTCGGCTTTCCGTCCAACCCCACCGCGCAGTGCGTGGAGCTGGACTTCTTCGAGCGCGTGATCGCCCTGGCCAAGC
This sequence comes from Pseudomonas sp. 31 R 17, assembly GCF_900004915.1. NCBI lineage: Bacteria > Pseudomonadati > Pseudomonadota > Gammaproteobacteria > Pseudomonadales > Pseudomonadaceae > Pseudomonas > Pseudomonas sp. 31 R 17. The sequence continues at coordinate 289,369 of NZ_CVTN01000079.1, read as the reverse complement.
AGTACGACGTACTGGTGGTGCACGACCTGGCCTACGCCGACATCGTCTACGACGGCTGGAAAGCCCCGTCGATCATGCAAGTGCCGGGCGCCAAGGACATTGCGGTGGAGTTTTTCACCCTGTCCAAGAGCTACAACATGGCCGGCTGGCGCATCGGCTTCATGGTGGGCAACCCGGAACTGGTCAACGCCCTCGCGCGGATCAAGAGTTACCACGACTACGGTACCTTCACCCCGTTGCAGGTGGCGGCAATTGCGGCGCTGGAAGGCGATCAACAGTGCGTGAAAGACATCGCCGAGCAGTATCGCCAGCGCCGCAATGTGTTGGTCAAGGGCCTGCATGAGCTGGGCTGGATGGTGGAGAATCCCAAAGCGTCGATGTATGTCTGGGCCAAGATTCCCGAGCAGTATGCCGCCCTGGGTTCGCTGGAGTTTGCCAAGAAACTGCTGCTGGAAGCCAAGGTGTGTGTGTCGCCGGGGATCGGCTTTGGTGAGTATGGCGATGATCACGTGCGCTTTGCCCTGATCGAAAACCAGGACCGGATTCGCCAGGCGGTGCGGGGTATTCGCGGGATGTTCAGGGCCGATGGAATAGCACCGAAAGCCAGCGTCTGACTCGGTCAACATGTGGGAGGGGGCTTGCCCCCGATGGCAGTGCTTCAGTCTCCAGATACAGTGACTGACACTCCGCCATCGGGGGCAAGCCCCCTCCCACATTTGACTGGGTGACCACATGGAATGCTGCGGTGCGGCCTACACCACCAACGACAGTGGTGGAGAATCCCAAGGCGTCGATGTGTAGCTGGGCCAGGATTCGCCAGGCGGTGCGGGGGATTCGCGGGATGTTCAGGGGCGATGGGTTAGTTAAAAAAACAGGCGGGTAAGCGACGCAATGAGGGTTCTGTCAGGCCCTTCCTGGCGCGGGCCTGACAGATTAAAGAGTGGCCGTATGAAAACGCCCGTTCAACTCACTTCAAATGACAGCGGGTTCGTTGGATGGGAAATCTGCGGTCCAGCATGCGTATAAGCACTGATCTTGTACGACCCCGGCCCCATGGAATGCTTGCTCAAGGAAAACTCCCACACAGTCGGAAACGTAACCTGCGCAGTACCAAATTGTTGATAGGGCGCGTTGCTATTTTTCACCACGACTGTCGCTCCGCCAGGAGAAGCCCACCCTCTTATCACGAAATCAGCAGCGACCCTGTCCCCCTCCTTCAGGTTTTGAATAAGAGGCGTCGGCACTAAGACTTTTGAGTCACTTTTTGGCTTAGAACTGTCGTTTTCCATGATTTTTCCTCCAGTGCTCGTCAAAAATGACGAGCTTCGGAGTCGTTTTAGAAGTCTTCGTGATCACTCGCTACTGTGAAAACTACCAGTTGCGACAGGTGGTTGAGGCCTACACCACCAACGACAGCAACATGATGAAGATCAGCGCCACCACCGACAGAATGGTTTCCATCGCCGTCCAGGTCTTGAAGGTCTCGGCCACGGTCATGTTGAAGTACTGCTTGACCAGCCAGAACCCCGCATCGTTGACGTGAGACAGGATCAACGATCCCGCCCCCGTCGCCAGCACCAGCAGTTCACGGTTAACCCCTGGAATCATGCCCACCACCGGCACCACGATGCCCGCGCCGGTAATGGTCGCCACGGTGGCCGAACCGGTGGCCACGCGAATGACCGCCGCCACCAGCCACGCCAGCAGAATCGGGTTGATCTGGGCGTTTACCGCCATGTGGCCGATGACGTCACCCACGCCGCTGGTCACCAGCATCTGCTTGAAGCCACCACCGGCACCGATGATCAGGATGATTGCGGCGGTCGGCGCAAGGCTGGCGTCGAGCAGTTTGAGGATCTGCTTGGAATGGATACCCTGGCGATGGCCGAAGGTGTACAGCGACAGCAGCAATGCCAGCAACAGGGCGGTGATCGGGTGACCGATCATGTCCATCCAGTTGCGCACCACGTTGCCTTCGGCAAAGGCGATGTCGGCGAAGGTTTTGAGCAGCATCAGGAACACCGGCAGCAGCACGGTGACCAGGGTGATGGCGAAGCTGGGCAGCGCCTTGTTATCGGTCTCGCGGGCCAGTTGGTCGACCAGTTCCTGGGACGGGTTGCCCGGGATGTACTTGGCGATGAACGTACCGAAGATCGGGCCGGCAATGATGGCAGTGGGCAAAGCGACGATCAGGCCGTACAGAATGGTCTTGCCGATGTCCGCGCCAAACACGCCGATGGCCAGCAGCGGGCCCGGGTGCGGGGGTACCAGGCCGTGTACGGCCGACAGGCCGGCCAGCAACGGGATGCCGATCTTGATCAGCGACACACCGGTACGCCGCGCCACGATGAACACCAGGGGGATCAGCAGCACAAAGCCGATCTCGAAGAACAGCGGGATGCCCACCAGGAACGCGGCGAACATCATGGCCCACTGGACCTTTTCCTTGCCGAAGGCGCGGATCAGCGTCTGGGCGATCTGATCGGCACCGCCGGACTCGGCCATCATCTTGCCGAGCATGGTCCCCAGCGCAAGGATGATGCCAACAAAACCGAGCACGCCGCCGAAGCCGTCCTGGAACGCCTTGATGATCTTCTCCACGGGCATGCCCGAGGTCAGGCCGAGGAAGCCGGCCGCGATGATCAGTGCGATGAACGGGTGCACCTTGAACTTGGTGATCAGAACGATCAGGCCAATGATAGTGACGACTGCATCCAGCAGCAGATACGACTCGTGGGACATGCCAAACATGGGGATCTCTCCTGTTTGTTGTTGTTATTAAAGCGGGTGTTGAACTTCCTGCCGGGGATAGCGCTATCTTTCCGGCAAAAAATTAATGGGTAGGTTCAAAACCGTGCTCGCGCCACCAGGCATTGGTCTGCTCGGCCAATGCCTCGACGCTGTCTTCGCTGGCATTGAGGGCCAGGGTCAGCGGCTCGCCCTTGGGCGACTCGAGGGTGGCGAACTGGCTGTCGATCAGGCTTGCCGGCATGAAATGGCCGGGGCGATGGGACACGCGGTCGGCGGCCACTTCACGGGTCAGCTCCAGGAATACAAAGCCAAGGCCGGGCGCGGCTTCGCGCAGGTGGTCGCGGTATTTCCTTTTCAGCGCCGAACAGGTGAGCACCGGATGTTCACCGGCCTTGAGCGAGCGGCGCAATTCATCGCAGAGGATGTCGAGCCAGCCGGCGCGGTCGTCGTCGTTGAGGGGGTGGCCGGCGCTCATCTTTTCGATGTTCGCGGCGGGGTGAAAGCTGTCGCCTTCGATGGCGGTGGCACCGTTCAGGCGGCACAAGGCCTCGCTGACGCTGGACTTGCCACAGCCGGAAACACCCATGATGACCAGGGCGGTAACAGGTTGACTCATGAAACACCTCAGGACGCAGATAGCGCTACCTTTGCACAGCCTAAGGCTAGTGCAAAAACAGGCTTTTCCCGCGCCGTCTTGTCTTTTTTTATGGAGTGACGCGTGCATCCGCTCCAATCATTCGAACGGGATCAGGCAACCCAACGTTCAAGCATTTGCAGCCGTTTGGAGACAGCGCTACCTTAGTGCCTCGATTTTTGTTTGGCAAGCCGCCTGATGACCTCCAAGAACGATAAAAATACCCGCACCACCGGTCGCCCCACCTTGAATGAAGTTGCCCGTCTGGCCGGCGTCAGCCCGATCACCGCCTCCCGCGCCCTGCGTGGCATCAGCACGGTCGCTACCGAACTGGTGGAGAAAGTGCAGCAGGCCGCCGCCGAACTCAGCTACGTGGTCAACCCCGCCGCCCGCGCCCTGGCGTCGGCCCAGAGCCATTCGGTGGTGGTCCTGGTGCCGTCATTGTCCAACCTGCTGTTTATCGAAACCCTCGAAGCCATCCACCAGGTGCTGCGGCCCAAGGGCTTTGAAGTGCTGATCGGCAACTCCCACTACTGCCGCGACGAAGAAGAAAACCTGCTGCGCAACTACATGGCTTACCAGCCTCGCGGCTTGCTGCTGACCGGGTTCGACCGCACCGAAAGCGCGCGACGGATGGTCGAGGCCAGCAATGTGCCGTGCGTATACATGATGGATTTGGACCCTAATGCCGGGGTGAACTGCGTGGGCTTCTCACAGCTGGCCGCAGGCGAAACAGCGGCGGCGCATTTACTGTCCCGTGGGCGCAAGCGCCTGGCCTACATCGGTGCGCAGTTGGACCAGCGCACCTTGTTGCGCGGTGAAGGTTTCCGCCGGGCCTTGCAGCAAGCGGGCCTGTACGACCCGGCGCTGGAATTGCTGACGCCGCGCCCTTCTTCCGTGGGCCTGGGTGGCGAACTGTTCCTGCAATTGCTGGCGGCGCATCCGGACGTGGATGCGATTTTCTTCGGCAACGACGACCTGGCCCAGGGCGCCTTGCTCGAAGCCATGCGCCACGGCATCAAAGTGCCAGAGCGTGTGGCCGTGCTGGGTTTCAACGACCTGCCGGCCTCGTCGTTCATGGTGCCGCGCCTGAGCAGCATCAGCACGCCGCGCGAAGCCATTGGCCGCCGTGCGGCGGAGCACTTGCTGACCATCATGGCGGGCAACCGGATCGCCAAGCCGGTGGTGGATATGGGATTTGAGTTGCAGGTGCGGGAGAGTACGTAGGACGGCTGTAGGAAGCGACTGACATTAAGGCGAGCGCCTTGCTCCGTTACCTACGCTTACGTCAGAATCGGCCGGCTTGTGTGCCTGGGTGGCGATCTTTAAGGTTTGCCGGTCGCTGAATTTCTCGGTGATCGGGTTTAGTAGCCTGAGTTTGGTCACTCCAAGTGCATAAGTCTGCCCGCGTTAATGGCGGCTGTGCGTAGGGCACTTTCGAGTGCGCCGGCTTTGAGTGTCCACCGGTCTACTAACCTGCGTACAGCTGCCACCCCCGTTTAGTAGCGATACGGCGGCAGCCCATTCCGGGATGCTCTCATGATCAAAAAAATCGATACGCCGCCAACCACCCTCTTCACCCTCGTCCCCGATGTTTCCACCGAAACCCTGCTGATCAACAGCTACGAAACCGTATGCTCCGTCAGTACCTTGCTGCTCGACCTGTCCGATGACCTTACCGGCAAACACCGTGACGTAGCCCTGGCCATTCATCAACTGAGCGAGCTGAGCGTCCTGCTGGTGGGCAAAGCCATGGACCAGCACACACCACGCGCTTAAGTCCCACATTTTTTAATCGTGCCCACTTTGGAGTTCCTGAACAAGGGCAGCTTCCCGTACCTGTCAACCTTGACAGTAGACGCTCGTTCATCCGATGCCTATAACTGAACACGCTGACTGCGCCGTCGGCGTATTCAAATGTTCATTCAAGAGGATTTTCAAGATGAGTACTCCAACGCCAATTGAACTTGTTTCCGTCGAAGGAAGCTTCACCTGCGAACTAACCGTCGGATCATCTTCCATCCAGTTTAAAGCAACAACTATTGAGTCAAGGGACTCAGGCGACGAACAGGTAATCGAAACCTTCGACGACAATGCTCACTCAGTCGTTCTTTATCTTAAACACGATCTTGCCGCTGGCGAGCACGATATCAAAGAAGGCGACATTGGAGTGCGCGCCTCTTGCTCCGGCGAAATTGAGGGCGAACCGTTTTACCTCCAAGCCAGCAGTGGCAAGTTATATGTGAAAAGCATCAACCTGGCGAACAATGAAATCGATGCGACATTCCACTTCAAACGCGACGACGAGCATTATGTAACGGACGGGGTTATCAAACTCAACGGCACTAAAAATACATGACCCCGTCACGTTACATAACTTGACCCGACAAGAGCCGGCAGACATTGAAAGGCTCTTGTGGGCTTTACTCGGCTATTCACTTACCTCGTATCATCACAAGTGCCTGTATTGACCCTGCGAGCCCCTGAATACAAGCCACACGACCAGCACCCGCTTGTCATGAATGCTAACGCTACCTCCCCCTCTCATCCCCTGCTAGATTGGTTGCTTTGAATCGCCAGGGAAGCACCATGGGACACTCACTGAAAATCTTGGGTCGCGCATCCTCCATCAACGTGCGCAAAGTACTCTGGACCTGCCAGGAACTGGGCATCGACTATGTCCGCGAGGACTGGGGCATCGGCTTCAAGCCCACCCAATCCGCCGAGTTTCTCGCACTGAACCCCAACGCCCAGGTGCCGGTACTGATCGATGACCACGGCGTGCTGTGGGAGTCCAATACCATCTGCCGCTACCTCGTCGGCCTGTATCAACGCGCTGACCTGCTGCCCTTCGAGCCCGCGCCACGGGCCCGCGTTGAACAATGGATCGACTGGCAAGCCATTGAACTCAACCGCGCCTGGGGCGACGCCTTCCCGGCTTTGGTGCGTAACAACCCGGACGGCCTGGACGCGGCCCAAATAGCCGCCGCCGTGCAGATCTGGAACGACAAGATGGGCATTCTCGAACAACAGCTGGCCAGGACCGGCGCCTACGTAGCCGGCGACGAGTTCACCCTCGCCGATATCCTGATCGGCCTCTCGGTGCACCGCTGGCAGGTGACGCCCATGGAGCGTCCGCCCTACCCGGCCATCGCCGCCTACTACCAGCGGCTCAGCCAACATGCCGGTTTCAACACTTTCGCCCTCGACGGCCACAACTGAATACAGGGACACCCTCTTGAACGGACTCAACGTACTCCTCACCGGCGCCTGCGGCAGAATCGGCAAGACATTTTTCCAGGCGTCGAAAGATCGCTACCGTTTCACCCTCACTGACCGCATCGCGCCTGATTTCGATTTGGCTGGACACCGCTTCATACACGCTGACCTCAGTGATAAATCCAGCCTCGCAGCCCTGCTCGAAGGCATCGATGTGATCGTACACCTGTCGGGCATTCCCCATGCCAGCGCCTCATTCGACGAACTGCTGCCCAACAACATCCTCGCCACTACCTACCTGTTCGAGGCCGCTGTGAACGCCGGCGTGCAGCGCCTGGTATTCGCCAGCAGCGCGCAAACCATCGAAGGCTACCCGGTGGATCGCCAGATCACGCCAGGCATGCCGGTGATGCCCGCCAACCTGTATGGCGTGAGCAAATGCTACGGCGAGGCGCTATGTGGCTACTATGCCGCCAAGACGCCGCTGTCGACCATTGCCGTGCGCATCGGCGCGTTTGAATTTCCCGAAACCCACGACCTGAACAACGCCCGCGACCTCAGCGCCTGGCTCAGCCCCCGCGATGCCGTGCAATTATTACAGCGTTCGGTTGAGGCCAAAGGCGTGAAACACTTGATCGCCCATGGCATCTCCAATAACCGTTTCAAACGCCTGGACCTGAGCGAGACAGTGCGTGTGCTTGACTACCAACCGATGGACGATGCATTCGCACAGTTTGGGATACCGATAACTTATTGAACCAGCCGGCCCATTAGTCGGAAACGCGCTATACCTGTCAGATTTGACAGTAGATCTGGTTTTTCTCTTCGCTTATTCATATCGGGCGGCACTGACAACCCATTGCTCCCCTTTGAATACGGAAAAAACAAATGACTAACATACTGGGCCCAAACGATAAAATCTCGGGAACTGTTTCCGGATGGTCTGTCCCCTTCCAGACGAGCTTTGTCGCTCATTTAAATGGAGAGGCCGGCTTTAATTCGACCGTCGGAATCATGACTGACCACGCATTGCTCAAAATGAGCATTGACCAGGATATTCGCTCAGGCGAGACCTACGCGATTGGTGCAACGGACACCGATCACAAGGTAAGGCTGGAATTTGATGATACGCGCGCGGGTAATCAGGGTACTTATTTTGCAAGCCGGGGAGAATTCACCGTCTTGCAATTACAGGACGGTGTCCTGACTGCAAAATTTCACTTCGAGGCTGAAACGAGAAGTCGCCGCGTGCAGCAAATGAGCTTCTCATCTGGCGCTTATACGGTAGAGAACTTCAAGCATATGCGGGCAGCCTCTTCCTCGTAAGAAAGCGTGACTCAAGGTCCGCTGTTTTACTGTGCATAAGCCCATCGACGGCCATTATTGGTCGTCGATGAACCCGCACGCAATAAATCGCCAAAACAGCGGCTTTCGCCCTACATTGCACAATTGCTCACTGTCAGTTGCAGGTTAAGATTCCAGCTCACTGCTTCTGGAACTTCTCCCATGCCCAACCTCAGCGCCGCTGCCATCGACGGCATCGACCCGACCCGCGCCGCCCACATCAGCGCGCGCATCGACCGCCTGCCCGCAGTCGCCAGCATCTGGCGCCTGGTGGCATTGCTGTCGATCGGCGGTTTCTTCGAGCTGTATGACCTGTTCCAAACGGCCTATATCAGCCCCGGACTGATCAGCGACGGGATCTTCCACACCGGCAACGCGGGCGTGTTTGGCTTCTCTGACCAGGCCGCGTTCGCCTCGGCGACTTTCCTCGGCCTGTTCCTCGGTGCCAGCCTGCTAAGCCCCTTCGCCGACCGTTTCGGACGCCGGGCGATTTTCACCTTTGCGTTGATCTGGTACACCATCGCCACGGTGTTGATGGGCATCCAGACGTCGGCCGTGGGCATTATCTGCATGCGCTTTCTGGTGGGCATTGGCCTGGGCATCGAGCTGGTGACGATCGACGCCTACCTGTCGGAACTGGTGCCCAAGCGCATGCGCAGTTCGGCGTTTGCCTTTGCGTTTTTCATCCAGTTCCTGTCGGTACCGGCGGTGGCGCTGATGTCGTGGTGGCTGGTGCCCCAGGCACCGTTCGGCATCTCCGGTTGGCGCTGGGTGGTGCTCAGCAGTGCGGTGTTCGCGCTGTTTATCTGGCAACTGCGCAAGCGCCTGCCGGAGTCACCGCGCTGGCTGGCACAGAAAGGTCGTTTCGAGGAAGCCGGCGCGATCATGGACAACCTGGAGGCGCGCTGCCTGAAGGATCACGGCAAACCCCTGGATGCGCCGGAGCCGGAGGCTGTCAGCGTGCAGGGCAGCGGCCGTTTCGCCGATATCTGGCAGCCGCCCTACCGTCGCCGCGCCTTGATGCTGATCGTGTTCCACGTGTTCCAGGCGATTGGTTTCTTCGGCTTTGGCAACTGGCTGCCGGCCTTGCTGTCGGGCCAGGGCGTCAGCGTGACCCACAGTCTGCTCTATGCCTTTATCATCACCCTCGCCTACCCGCTGGGCCCGTTGCTGTTCGTCAAGGTCGCCAACCGTTTTGAAAACAAATGGCAGATCGTCGGCTCGGCCATGGGCGCGGTGATCTTCGGCAGCCTGTTTGCCCTGCAAACCACGGCGGTGGGGCTGATTTTCTGCGGGGTGATGATCACCTTCTGCAATGCCTGGCTGAGCTTCAGCTATCACTCGTATCAGAGCGAGTTGTTCCCCACCAATATCCGCGCGCGGGCGGTTGGGTTCTGTTATTCGTTCAGCCGCTTGTCCACGGTGTTCAGCAGCCTGCTGATCGGCTTTATCCTCGAGCACCTGGGCACGCCGGGCGTGCTGGCGTTTATCGCCAGCAGCATGTTGATCGTGATGATTACCATCAGTTGGTTCGGGCCGCGTACGCGCAACCTGGCGTTGGAGCATATCGCCCACTGACGGCAACACTTGGCCGTCGGCGGGACAGTGTTTGCCGCGACGGCGGCCTCTCCCCCAGTAAAAACGCGCACCCTGCGCCCGGCATGCTAATTGCTCCAGCTGTCACACCGCGTATTTGCACAGGTGACCGATCATGCTGGTTAACACCAACACCCAAGCCGTTTCGACGGTTCAACAGATCAAACGGCCCGACATGGACCCGGCCAATGCCGCCGCCAGCGCGTTGTACAGCGGCGCCCTGCAGGGTGCGCAGCCAGGTACGGCGATGCCGGCCGCGCAGAAGGAGCTGGACAAGGCGGGCGACCGCATCGACGAGGCGTTCGCCAAGACTCGCGTGCAACTGCAGACCACAGCACCGACCTCGGGGGCGCGGGCTGAATTCACCGAATACATGAGCAAATCCCCGGCCGAACGCATCCGCGAACAGTTGCTCAAGGAGCAGGGGATGACCGAGGAACAAGTGCAGGCCCTGCCGCAGGAAAGGCAAGACGCCATTGCCAGCCAAGTGGCGGAGCGCCTGAAGGAGCAGCAACAGCAGCAGGTAGCGGCGAAGACGGCTGCTCCACAAACCCAGGCACTGAAAGACACCCTGGCAGCCATCTAAGCCACACTTTGAACTCACCGTGGGCTTATGGACCTTTGAACACAACCTGCTGTACATCGATCTTTTTCGGGATCAGGCCATTGGCGAAAAACAGGTCGGCGGTGCCTTGCTGAGTGGCGATGTCGCCCCCCTGCAGCGGCCGGATCGGCGCCGGCGAGCGGTGCTCGAAGTAGCTTTTGACCACGGCCGGTTGCAAGCCCAGGGTCTTGGCCATCAGCGCGATGCTGTCCTCGGGCTGGTCCAGCGACAGACGCTGCGCCTTGCCGAGGGTCTGGATGATGGTGGCGATGGCCTGGGGGTTTTGCCGGGCAAACGCGCCGCTGGTCACGAAGAAGCTGCCGGCCGGATTGAGGCCTTCGCCGGTGCCCAACACACGGGCGGCACCGTCGACCACGGCGGCCGAGTAATACGGGTCCCACACGACCCAGGCGTCCACCTTGCCCTGCTCGAATGCGGCGCGGCCGTCGGACGGCGACAGGTACACCACGTTCACATCCTTCCACTGCAAGCCGGCGCGCAGCAGGCTCTTGAGGAACAGGTTGTGCGCGCTTGACCCCTTGAGCAGGGCCACACGCTTGCCCTTGAGTTCGGCCACGCTCTGAATCGTACTGGCTTTGGGCACGAGCACGGCTTCGGTCTTGCCGTCATTGGGCTCGACAGCGATGTACTGCAACTCGATACCGGCGGCCTGGGCGAAAATGGGCGGGATGTCGCCGATATTGCCAATGTCCAGGCTGCCGGCGTTCAGCGCCTCGATCAGCGGCGGGCCCCCGAGGAACTCGGTCCACTGCACCTGGGTGCCGGGCAGCGCGGCTTCGAAGAGCTTGTGCTCACGGGCGAGCACCATGCTCACCGAGCTTTTCTGATAGCCAATGCGCAAGGTGGAGGGATCGGCGGCCAGCACGTTGGCAGCGAGCAGCGAAAGAACGGCGACAACAATTATTTTCAGCATAAGAGCGCTTCCTTGGCCTTGGCGGCGGGTGCAGGTTGGGAGCGATCCTAACAAGCCCTCTTATTCTTTAATAATATTTAAAAGTCATCTGCTTATAACTTTATGCATGATCAGCGCAGCCGTTGTCGGTGCTTCGTCGGCACCGGTTACAATGCGCGCCTTGCCCTTTTCATTTGGTTTGACCATGCACATCGAACGGCTGGCAGCGCCGCTATGGCCGTTGCTGAACAAGTTTTACCGCAATCACAACTCGTCGATGAAGGCGCTCAAGGGCGGGCAGTTGTGGGTGGCCAGAGACGCTGAGATTGTGGCCGGGTTGTGCCTGACACCTGTGGTCGGTGGGCAGTGGCTGACGGGGGTGTTCGTTGACCCGGCCTATCGCGGCCAGGGGCTGGCGGCGCGATTGGTTCAACAGGCAGTGGCGGATAGGGACGGCACGGTCTGGTTACTGTGCCATCCGGACCTTGAAACGCTGTACCAGCGCATGGGGTTTTCTCAAGACACCGTGTTGCCGCAATCGCTCAGTGAGCGGTTGGTGCGTTACAAGCGCAACAAGCCAATGATCGCGATGGGACTGCAATAACCTGGATGACACAACCCATGTGGGAGGGGGCTTGCTCCCGATGGCGGTGTGTCAGTCAATGAACATATTGACTGATCGACGGCTATCGGGGGCAAGCCCCCTCCCACATTTGGACCCTGCTGTAGTCTGGCGATTATTCGTCAGCGGTCGGGTCCATGTCGGGGAACATCACCTCGATAAACCCGAATTTGCTGAAGTCGGTAATCCGCGACGGGTACAAGCGCCCAATCAGGTGGTCGCATTCATGCTGCACCACCCGTGCATGGAAGCCGTCGGCGAAGCGTACGATCGGCTCGCCCTTGGGGTCGAAACCTTCGTAGCGGATCTGCTGGTAACGGTCCACGGCGCCGCGCAGGCCGGGAACCGACAGGCAACCCTCGTAGCCCTCTTCCAGTACCGGGCTGAGCGGGGTGATCAGTGGATTGATCAGGATGGTCTGCGGTACCGGCGGCGCGTCCGGGTAGCGCTCGCTGGCCTCGAAACCGAAGATCACCAGTTGCAGGTCGACGCCGATCTGCGGCGCGGCCAGGCCGACGCCGCCCACATGCTCCATGGTCTGGAACATGTCATCAATCAGTTGCCACAACTCGGGGCTGTCGAACATTTCCGGCGGTACCGGCGGGGCGATGCGCAGCAGGCGTTCATCGCCCATTTTGAGGATTTCACGGATCATTGTTCAGGCTCGGCGAGGGGCTTGGAGTGGTCCCGGCCGAGGCCTGAGACATGCTGTTTTTCAGAGGGATGGCCCGGTTCGTCGATTTCCTTCTCGCCAGGGTCCTTGCCCTCGGCGGACATGTGTTCGATCACGGCATTCATCTCCGCACCGAGCAACAGCACGGCAGCGGAAATATAGAAGTACAGCAGCAGGACGATGATCGCACCGATACTGCCGTACATGGCGTTGTAGTCGGCGAAGGTCTTGACGTAGTAGCCAAAGCCGAGGGAAGCGACGATCCACACCACCACCGCGAGCACGGAACCAGGAGTGATAAAGCGAAACTCCTGTTCCACGTCCGGCATCACGTAGTACATGAGGGCCACGGCAAACATCAGCAGGATCACGATCAGCGGCCAGCGCAGGATGGTCCACAGGGTGACGACGAACTCCTGCATGCCGATCTGCCCCGCCAGCCACTCCATCACTTGCGGGCCGAGCACCATCAGCGCGGCGGCGGCCAGCAGCATGCCGGCGATGCCGACAGTGTAGAAAATCGACAGCGGAAAACGCTTCCAGATCGGCCGCCCCTCCACCACGTCATACGCCGCGTTCATCGCACTCATCATCAGGCGCACACCGGCGGAAGCGGTCCACAGGGCGATCACGATACCCACCGACAGCAGCCCACCCTTGGATTGCTGCAGTTGGTCGATCACCGGGTTGACCTGCTCCAGGGCCTGGGGCGGCAATACCAGCTCCGACTGCAGGCGCAGCCAGGTGAAAAAGTCCGGCAGGTGCAGGAAACCGATCAGCGCAATCAGGAACAGCAGGAAGGGAAACAGCGAGAACAGCATCTGGTACGCCAGCGCCGAGGCATAGGTGGGCATCTCGTCGTCGACGAATTCGGTGACGGTGCGCACCAGCACCTTGTGCAGCTTGAGACCATCGAGGACCGGAAAAATCATTAGCGTCTCCTTTCGCCGCAAAGAGTTGAAGTCGTGGGCGACTCAGGGGCCGTTTTCTACATCAAAGTAGCCCATTTGGCGACTTTGAAACAATTTCTGAGGTTTAGTTGCGCCAGTACCTGCAAAAACGGCCATCCGTGGATGGCCGTCGGGCTGCTGGAGGGGAGCCAGCCAAGCCGTGTTACTCGGTGGCTTTTTTCACCGCATCCTTGGTCTTGCCCACTGCCTGCTGTGCTTCGCCTTTCTTTTCCTGGATCACGCCTTCAGCACGCAGCTTGTCGTTATCGGTAGCCTTGCCGACGCCTTGCTTGACGTTACCGACGGCTTCGTTGGCCATGCCTTTTACCTTATCGGAAGTGCTGCCCATGGTATTACTCCTGATAACAATCAAATGGTTTTTGGTCACTACGCAGCGGTTGACTCGACGCCATGCGCCAGAGTTTCAATTATTTTCAGCGGGCATTTCATCGAAAGGGGCAGGTTTGCCTTTATGTTTTGTGGCCAACCCACGAGAATGCCCGGCACATTCAGGCTCACACGCTGAATAACAGATCCCGTAGGAAGGTTATGAAACTCGATAAAGCAAAGGCCATCGCCCGCAGAAACCAGGAACTGGGGGGTGCCGTACTCGGCGTCAACAACTGTCATTTCACCGACCTGGACCGCAAACGCAACATCTGGTGGTTCGACCTGCCCGTGGTGCGGATCGGCGTGGGCCAGTACGAGTGGATTCACCTGTTGATGCACAACGCCGACACCGACCAGTTGCTGCACCTGAAGGTACCGACCCTGTTCCTGCGCGAAAACCTCGAAGGGTTGGTGGTGCGCAATGCCGGCAAACGCAAGCCGGAGATCACCCTGGAGTTGAGCGCCGACAAGGACTCGTTCCTCAAGGACGTGCGGCCGGCCGGTGCAGGAATCAGCTTCGCCCAGTTCGCTCTGTAAGAACGCGATCAAAAAATGTGGGAGGGGCGGTGCGACGATTCGACTTGCCCCCGATAGCAGGGTGTCAGTCACTGAGTCTGGTGACTGATCCACCGCTATCGGGAGCAAGCCCCCTCCCACATTTGGTTTGCGTTACTTTTTAAGGCCGAGCTTCTTCAGTTCTTCATCACGCAATTCACGCCGCAGGATCTTGCCCACGTTGGTGGTCGGCAATGCATCGCGGAACTCAACCGCCCTGGGCACCTTGTAGCCGGTGACATTGGCGCGCATGTGCTCCATCACCTGCTCCTTGGTCAGGGTAGCCCCCGGCTTGACCACAATGAACAGCTTGATGTGCTCCCCGGACTTCTCATCCGGTACGCCGATGGCCGCGCACTGCAACACACCCGGCAGGCCTGCCAGGACGTCTTCCAGTTCGTTGGGGTACACGTTGAAGCCCGAGACCAGAATCATGTCCTTCTTGCGGTCGACAATACGCATGTAGCCATCGGGCTGGATGATCGCGATGTCACCGGTCTTCAGCCAGCCTTCGCTGTCGAGCATCTCGGCGGTGGCGTCTTCACGCTGCCAGTAGCCCTTCATCACTTGCGGGCCCTTGACGCACAGCTCGCCGGTTTCGCCCAGCGCCAGCTCGGTGCCGTCGTCGGCAATAACCTTGCACACGGTGGAAGGCACCGGAATGCCGATGGTGCCGATCTGGATATGCTGGATCGGGTTCACGGTGGCCACCGGGCTGGTTTCGGTCATGCCGTAGCCCTCGCAGATGGCACAACCGGTTACGGCCTTCCAGCGTTCGGCCGCCGCCAGTTGCAGCGCCATGCCGCCGGACAGGGTGACCTTCAGCGCGGAGAAATCCAGCTTGCGGAAACCTTCGTTATTGCACAGCGCCACGAACAGGGTGTTAAGGCCGACAAAGCCGCTGAACTTCCACTTCGACAGTTCCTTGACCATCGCCGGCAGGTCGCGCGGGTTGCTGATCAGGATATTGTGGTTGCCGATCAGCATCATCGCCATGCAATGAAAGGTGAACGCATAGATGTGATACAGCGGCAGCGGCGTGATCAGGATTTCGCACCCTTCATTGAGGTTGGAGCCCATCAGCGCCTTGCATTGCAGCATGTTGGCGACCAGGTTGCGGTGAGTCAGCATCGCGCCCTTGGCCACCCCGGTGGTGCCGCCGGTGTATTGCAGAACAGCCACATCGCCGCTGGCCGGGTTGGCATCGCTGACCGCCTGGCCGTGCCCCTTGGCCAGCACGTCATTGAACTTGATCGCTTGCGGCAAGTGATACGCCGGGACCATTTTCTTCACGTACTTGATCACGCTGTTGATCAACAGGCGCTTGAACGGCGACAACAAGTCGGCCACTTCGGTCACGATCACGTGCTTGACGGCGGTCTTGGGCACGACTTTTTCAGCCAGGTGCGCCATGTTGGCCAGGCAGACCAGGGCCTTGGCTCCGGAGTCGTTGAATTGATGTTCCATTTCCCGCGCGGTGTACAGCGGGTTGGTGTTGACCACGATCAGCCCGGCACGGATGGCGCCGAATACGGCGACCGGGTACTGCAGTACGTTGGGCAGTTGCACGGCAATTCGATCGCCGGGCTTCAAGTCGGTATGCTGTTGCAGGTAGGCGGCAAATGCGCCGGACAATTCGTACAATTGACCGTAGGTGATGGTCTTGCCCAGGTTGCTGAAAGCCGGTTTGTTGGCGAAGCGCTGGCAGGACTGCTTCAATACCGCCTGAATATTCGGATACTCGTCTGGATTGATTTGTGCAGCAATCCCGGCGGGGTACTTATCCTTCCAAAAGTCTTCGTTCATGGAAGCCCACTCCTCAGCGACGCGAATTCATCATCGCATTTGATGCGATTATTATTGGTGTGTGTTTTAAGGTGAATCTGGCGCTTTCAAGCAGGCCTAGACGTCACAAAGCGCGCCGAGAGTAGCAGCTTTGCCAAGGCCCGCCTAGAGCCAAAAGAGGGCCCTACAGTCATAAACATGACTCAAGAATATCCAGTGGTCATTTTTAGAGCAAAGATTCTATACATGCAGAATCCGCTCTGGAATGAGCCATACCGGGCGACAAATAACACATGTGGGAGGGGGCTTGCCCCCCCGATGGCGGTGTGTCAGTCACTCAATGTGTTGACTGGACCACTGCTATCGGGGGCAAGCCCCCTCCCACATTTTTAATTGCATTTCAATTCAAGGTTCAGGCGATGTCGCGCAACTCCCGGCGCAGAATCTTGCCTACCGGCGTCATCGGCAGCGAATCCCTGAGCACAATATGCTTGGGCACCTTGTACCCGGTGAAATTGGTCTTGCAGTACGCCTTCAACTCCTCAACGCTCACCCCCTCGGCACGCGCCACCACAAACAGCTTCACCGCCTCCCCGGTACGCTCGTCCGGCACACCGATCACCGCACAGTTGGCCACGGCCGGATGCGCCATCACCACGTCCTCGATTTCGTTGGGGTACACGTTGAAGCCCGACACGATAATCAAGTCTTTCTTACGGTCCACAATACGGATAAAACCGTCGGCATCGATCACCGCGATATCGCCGGTCTTGAACCAGCCTTCGGCGTCCAGCGCTTCGGCGGTGGCCTGCGGTTGCTGCCAATAGCCCTTCATCACCTGCGGGCCCTTGATGCACAGCTCACCGCGCTCGCCCAGCGGCAGCTCGGTGCCCTCGTCATCGATCACTTTCATGGCCGTGGCCGGCACCGGAATGCCGACGGTGCCCAGTCGCGACTTATTGCCATACGGGTTGGTGCTGGCCACCGGCGAGGTTTCGGTCAGGCCGTAGCCCTCACCGATCGCACAACCGGTGATGTGCTGCCAGCGCTCGGCGGTGGCCTTGATCAACGCCGTGCCACCGGAGTTGGTCAGCTTGAGATGGGAAAAGTCCAGGTGCTTGAAGTCCGGATGGTCCATCAGCGCCACAAACAACGTGTTGAGCCCCAGCAACCCGGTGAACCGCCACTTCTTCAGCTCCTTGATGAACCCGCCAATGTCCCGCGGGTTGGTAATCAGCACGTTGTGGTTGCCGGATACCATCATGCACATGCAGTTCGCGGTGAATGCATAGATGTGGTACAGCGGCAGCGGCGCAATCATCACCTCCTGCCCTTCCTTGACCAGCGGGTGACCATCGTCGCCGGTCTGGGACATGCACGCCCGCACCTGCTGCATGTTCGCCACCAGGTTGCCGTGGGTGAGCATCGCGCCCTTGGCCAGGCCCGTGGTGCCACCGGTGTATTGCAGCACCGCGATGTCGTCGAGGGTCACCGGATGGCGGGTCACGCCCAGGCCACCGCCCATGCGCAGGGCACGCTTGAACGACAGCGCACGCGGCAGGTGGTACGCCGGGACCATCTTCTTCACCTTATCGACCACTGTATTGACCAGCCAGCCCTTGGCGGCGGGCATGAAGTCGCCCATCCGGGCTTCGATCAGGTAGTCGATCTCGGTGTCGGCACACACCTCCTGAACCCGCGAACCGAACAGATTGAGGTAGACCAGCGCGCGCACGCCGGCGTCCTTGAACTGGTGGCGCATTTCACGCGGGGTGTACAAGGGGTTGGTATTGACCACGATCAGCCCGGCGCGCAGTGCGCCAAACACGGCAATCGGGTAATGCAACACATTGGGCATCTGCACCGCGATGCGCTCGCCGGGCTTGAGATCGGTGTGCTGTTGCAGGTAACCGGCGAACGCCGCGCTGTAGCGCTCAAGCTCGGCGTAGGTCAGGGTAATGCCCATGTTGCTGAACGCCGGACGGTCGGCAAAGGTTTTGCAGGAGCGCTCGAAAACTTCGATCACCGATGTGTAGCTGGTCAGATCAATCTCATTGGGAACGCCCGCGGCGCGTTTGTCATTCCAGAAATCAGGTTGCATTATTCTTGTCCTCTTTACCTGAACAGGTCCGGCCGCTTTTCTATGCAGCTACAAAGAGCGGAGCCTTGAGGACGTTAGCAGTAATGGCCAAACAGGCAAATACGCTGAACTGTGTCATTGATTGTATGAATCTTGTCGCTAAGGCGCAGGCAGATACCCCGCCCTCGGAGAGATGAGCTATACACTGCAACGACCCTGAGCAAAGGAACCGCCATGAACCACAGCACTTTCTGGCTGACCGCGAACGACCACAGCCGGCTGTTCGTCAATCAATGGATGCCTGACGCGCTCCCCAAGGCCGTGGTGATGCTGTCCCACGGCATGGCCGAGCACAGTGGTCGCTACGCACGCCTGGCCCGGGCATTGTGCGGCGCCGGCTACGGTTTATATGCGCTGGACCAACGCGGGCATGGCCGCACCGCCGACGAGGGCACCCTGGGGCTGTATGCCGAGAACGATGGCTGGAACAAGGTGGTGGGCGACCTGGCCAGCCTCAACCAGCACATCGGCCAGCAGCATCCGGGGCTGCCGATCATCTTGCTGGGCCACAGCATGGGCAGCTATATCGCCCAGGCGTACCTGCTGCATCACAGCGCCAGCTTGCACGGCGCCATTCTGAGCGGTTCGAATTTCCAGCCGGTGGCGCTGTATCGCGCAGCGCGGCTGATTGCACGTATCGAGCGCGCGCGCCAGGGCCGGCGCGGGCGCAGTGGGTTGATTGATTTTCTGTCGTTCGGCTCATTCAACAAGGCGTTCAAACCCAATCGCACCGCCTTCGACTGGCTCAGCCGCGACCCGGTTGAAGTCGACAAGTACATCCATGACCCGCTATGCGGTTTTCGCTGCACCAATCAACTCTGGGTTGACCTGCTCGGCGGTTTGCAGCACATCAGCAAAGCGTCCAATCTCGCGCAGATCGATCCGGGCCTGCCGATTCTGATAATCGGCGGTGAATGTGATCCGGTGAGTGAAGGCAAGCGTCTCAAGAGCCTGGCCCGCGCCCTGCGTGAGGCCGGCTGCCAGCACCTGCAATTGACACTCTACCCGCAGGCGCGTCATGAGGTATTCAACGAAACCAACCGCGACGACGTCACCGCGGATGTCCTGACGTGGCTCGAGCACACCCAGGCATTGCGCAGGCCCACCCGCTGCGAATGACTTTGCGTTTAAAATCAGCCGATTAAATTTCCGATTAGCCACAGGATGCACGTTTAGATGACCCAGGTAACCAACACCCCCTACGAGGCCCTTGAAGTCGGCCAGACCGCCAGCTTCAGCAAGACCGTCGAAGAACGCGATATCCAGCTGTTCGCCGCCATGTCCGGCGATCACAACCCGGTGCACCTGGATGCCGAATATGCCAAGGCCACCATGTTCAAGGAGCGTATCGCCCACGGCATGTTCAGCGGCGCGCTGATCAGTGCGGCGGTTGCCTGCGAACTGCCGGGACCGGGCACGATTTATATCGGCCAGCAGATGAGCTTTCAAAAGCCGGTCAAAATCGGCGACACCCTGACGGTGCGCCTGGAAATTCTCGAAAAACTGCCCAAGTTCCGGGTACGCATTGCCACTCGCGTGTTCAACCAGCGTGATGAATTGGTGGTGGATGGCGAAGCGGAGATCCTTGCGCCGCGTAAGCAGCAGGTTGTAACGCTGACCGAACTGCCGCCGATCAGCATCGGCTGACCCATCGCATCGGGTAAGGGACGGCCGTCCATTGGCCGTCCTGAGCGATACCCCACACTTCACTTGCGGCACCTGCTTTACATCCGTCTTATTCATACAGTGCAACTAAGCCAGTACACCTACACCTTCGCAACAACCCTCAGTGAACAGGGCGTTGTCCCACGTCCAGCGCCCACGATAGGGGCTGGCCTGGTCCTGTACGTTGGATAAAAATCGACAGGCTTTCAATATGTATTGCCAGTTGCCTATTCAGTCGTCCTCTCAACTTTACGACTGACAACGTATCCAGAACACGCCAGGAAATTATAAAAATGAAGAACCCACTCGATAATGTGATTTATGAAAACAACACGTTCAAGGAATCGGGAACCTGGTTCAGCGGCACACACCTGCCGGATAGATCGTCGGCCAGTATCAGTGCGGTGGTCTTTAAAGGCGACCTGTATGTATTTATTCAACATTACGGCAGCATCGATAATGGCAAAGTTGATTACCTGATCTTCCAGCGTACGCCCTCGGGCCAACTGAAAAACACTGTCAAACGCACCATCCCCCATATATATGTCACCGGTACGCCTGCAGTAGCGGTGTACGACAATAAAATTTATTGCGCGTTCAGGCCCGGTGGAAACTCGCAAAAGTTAACGTACACGACCTTTGACGGAAGCGCCTGGTCAAGCGTCATCACTACCAGCAAAGGCATCTTGACCTCCCCCTCCCTGGCGGTTTACCAGGATAAATTATATTGCTTTCATCAAGGCTGGGAGGAAGACCGTGGCACCCTGTGGTATTCGACGTTCAATGGCGCCGACTGGGACCAGGATAAGCATGTTCGCGGCCTTGAGATAACTGAATCCCCCACCCTTGCCGTGTACAAGGGTGAACTCTACTGCGCCTACCACAAGGCAAGCACCCAAAGCGCCTGGTGTATTAAATTTGACGGTATGCAGTGGTCTCATGAAATGAGTCTGTCTGCCAACGTTTCGGAAAGTCCATCCCTCTATGTTTACAACGACAGCCTCTTCAGCGCACGTACCGTCAAATCCGAACACGCCAGCCTCTGCGTAAACTATCTGGACAATGGGACCTGGTGCCCTGACAAGACCATCGTGAAGGACGGCATCTCGAACAGTCCGTGCCTGGTCGAGTATGAAGGGCTGCTTTATTGCTTCTATCGAAATAATGACCACTCCCTGTCCTATGCCTTCCAGCATTATCAAGTCCTTAACCGAACCGTGCCGCTACTCGATGTCTGGGGAGAAGGACGCATTCATGCAGGTAACTTGATATCCGGTTTCGACGCGGCCGTTAATCTGAATTTATACAGACAACCCGTCTCCAATGGCGTCAATCGCCACAGTGCAATCCCGAACATTATGCCGGTCGCTACTTACGAAGACCCCGATTTTCCCATAGCCTGCGAGCACGTTAAAATTATTACTTTGATGGGGGCGCCTATTACCGAACGCGTCGCGGATGAAATAGGCCGAGTACTCGACATTGAGGGCATGGTGTTTTTATTTGCACCGGCTGATAAGGAGCGGGAGATGTTTCAAATCAGGAACAAGTTTCGACTCAAACCCATCAGCACTGCCACCCTTCCCCCGCCAATCGACCAGATATCCAAAGATTTCCACCCCGTGTACGCCTATAAAAAGCACAGGAGCTGAGCCGCAAGCGCTGAGGTCACGCCTACCAAAACCTGGCAACGTGGTCTGTCTTGAGCCTTGAAGGCTGGCGATGCTGGGTGCAGGCGAAAAAAATCCGAGGCCCAAAGGGGACCTCGGATTTTTTATAGCGCATTACACATCAGTCAACGCGCTTGCAACCCTACAGCGCTCGAATCAGGACTGAGCACGTGCCTGGTTACGCAGGGCTTTGACCTGATCGTGATTACGTTGTACGCCGTGGTACTGACGTTCAACCAGGTCACGAATGCCCAGCAGGTTGTGCTTGTTGATCTTCTCGATCGCTTCACGGTAAGCCTTCAGTGCGTGATCTTCACCGCGCTCGGCTTCGTTCAGCACGGACTCTTCGTCCTTGCCGGTCACCATGGACTTCACGTCAACCCAACCGCGATGCAGGGCACCGGCCACGCTGCCGGAATCTTCAGGATCGCCACCCAGGGCACGTACGGCGGTTTTCAGCTCTGCGGCAGCAGTGCCGCAATCAGCGGAGCGCTTGGCGAACAGCGCTTTGAGTTCAGGGTGCTTGATGTCTTCTGCGCACTCTTTGAAACCTTTCTGGCCATCGATGCTGGTCTCGATCAGGTCGTTGAGTACAGAGATCGATTCTTTGTTGATGTCAGTCATTTTTCAATTCCTTGTGTGGATTGATGAAGGTTGCCTTAATGATTGCAGCGCCCGTGCCAGGTTTTGAAAAATTATTTTTGTTAATAAATTCAATAAGTTACGAATAATTGAACCATCTGTATGTATGTTATTTGCATGATCTGTCATTTGGCCTTCATGCAGAATGCCTGTATTTTCGAAGACCCCGCCTTCACTGCTCGAAACCATGAACCCTGAAAAGCTCGAATTGCTGATCACCCGCCAAATGCCGTTTGGCAAATACAAGGGCCGGATCATCGCCGACCTGCCCGGCCCTTACCTGAACTGGTTCGCTCGCGAGGGATTTCCCCACGGAGAACTGGGCGGCTTGCTGGCACTGATGCAGGAAATCGACCACAACGGCCTGGCCGAATTGCTCGAACCGTTGCGCGTTAAACACGGTAAGCCCGCCCCTCGCCATTAATTAACTGAGCGCCACACCATGCCAAGGAATGCAAACAACGAACCTCACTGGCAGGTCATCGCCCAGCGCTATGCGCTGGAGCCGGGCCCGATCAATCTGGAAAACGGTTACTTCGGGCGCATGAGCCGTGCAGTCCAGGCGCAGTACCTGGAGCACGTGGCGTTTATCAACCGCAGCAACTCGGTGTATGTGCGTCAGCGCTTCGAGCAAGGGGAAAATAACCAGATTCGCCGCCAACTGGCCGCGTTGATCAATGCAGACTCCGACTCGGTGGCCTTCACCCGTAACGCTACCGAAGCCTTGCAGTCGCTGATCCGCAACTACAACCGCCTGCAACCGGGCGACCAGGTGCTGATCAGTGATCTGGAGTACGACACGGTCAAAGGTGCGATGCGCTGGCTGGCCGGCGTGCGCGGTGTCGAAGTGATCGAAATTTCCCACGCCCACCCGGCCAGTTTCGACAGCCTGGTGCAGACCTATCGCGACACCTTCGATCAATACCCGCGCCTGAAGCTGATGGCGCTGACCCATGTCACCCACCGTACCGGCCTGGTGATGCCGGTGGCGGCGATTGCCAGGGCTGCACGTGATCAGGGGGTCGACGTGATCCTCGACGGCGCCCACGCCCTGGGCCAGATCGATTTCGACCTTGGCGAACTGGGCATTCAATTCGCCGGCTTCAACCTGCACAAATGGATCGGCGCGCCGCTGACCCTGGGCTTTCTCTACATTGCCCCCGAACGCCTGCCGGATATCGACCCGGACATGGGCGAATTCCACTACCCCGCCACGGATGTGCGGGCACGTACGTCCTACAGCACACCGAACTTTCCGGCATTGATGAGCTTGCCACTGGTGCTTGAAGAACATCGGGAACTGGGCGGCGCGGCGGCCAAGGGTGCACGGGTCAACTATCTGCGGGACATGTGGGTGAGCCAGGTGCGCGAGTTGCCGGGCATTGAGGTGCTGACCCCGGATGATCCGAGGCTGTATTGCGCGATTACCGCATTCAAGTTCATCGGCCGCGATCAGCAGGTGATGGTTGACCGCATGCTGAAGGAGCATGACGTGTTCACCACGACCCGCTCAGGCGCGGCGTTTGGCACCTGTATTCGAGTGACGCCGGGGTTGGTGACTACCACTGCGGACATCGATGTGTTGGTCCACGCAATTACCCAACTAAACGCAGATTAAAATGTGGGAGGGGGCTTGCCCCCGATGGCCATAGGTATCCACACAACTCTGTAGCGCCAACCGTAACCACGATGCGAAGCGAGTCGCTCTTGATCTGGCTTTTGATCTTGATCTCAGGTGCCCCGTTAAACCACGCTGGCCGAACGCAGGCTTGAATCCGTGGCCCACGGATTCAAGCCGGAGAGAGGGCACACCGAGCCCAGGCGAGGTGCCGAGTGGTGGGGCAAGAGCGTTTTGCTTACTTTTGCGCTTTTCAAAAGTGAGCCGCTGTAAAAGCGGAACCGTTAGCAGCCGTTACCGCAGAAACGGATATGTACTCGATCTGATCCAACATCTGGTCGGCCCAGAGGCCGCCATCGGGGGCAAGCCCCCTCCCACATTTGAGTCAGGATCGACACAACATCCTGGTCGGCTCTGAGGCCGTCATCGGGGGCAAGCCCCCTCCCACACTTGGGTCAGGATCGACACAACATCCTGGTCGGCCCATCGGGGGCAAGCCCCCTCCCACATTGGAATGTGTGGTGGCCTGGATCTACAGGCAAAAAAAAGCGGTACACCGACCAAGTGCACCGCAAAAATGCCGTTAAGCACAGCAACAACGATTCGATAAATCAGATCAATCCAGCAGCGCCAGCGCCTCGGCGGTGACTTCCTGGATGCGCGCCCAGTCGCCATTCCTGACCCACTCGGGATCAAGCATCCAGCTACCGCCCACGCACATGACGTTTTTCAACGCCATGTAGTTTTTGATGTTGGCCGGGCCGACGCCGCCGGTCGGGCAGAATTTCACTTCAACGAACGGGCCACCCAAGGCCTTGATCGCCGCCACACCGCCGCTGACCTCGGCCGGGAAAAGCTTGAAGCGGCGATACCCCAGGCTATAGCCTTCCATGATGCCGGACGCATTGCTGATGCCGGGCAGCAGCGGGATCGGGCTGTGTACCGAAGCTTCCAGCAGGTCGCGGGTGATGCCGGGGGTGACGATAAACTGCGAGCCGGCCACTTCTGCCGCTTCGAGCATATGACGGTCCAGCACAGTGCCGGCACCGGTGCACAGTTCAGGGCGCTGCTCGCGCAGCACCTGGATAGCCTTGAGCCCGAACTCGGAACGCAGGGTCACTTCCAATGCGGTCAGGCCACCGGCGGCCAGGGCATCGGCCAGCGGCAGGATGTCCTGTTCACGGGCGATGGTGATCACCGGCAGGATCCGCGCCTTGGCGCAGAGGCTGTCGATCAGGGCAACTTTATCCGCCATGGACACGGTCGGTTGAGGGCTTTTCATAGCGGCTGATCCTTGGCTCATGGGCACCAGTAAATCTCTAATGTAGGTTGCAAAAACGCGCGAATCGGCATGGCGGCGACATCGTCACCGGCCAGCGCGGCGCTCAAGGTGGTCAACTTCGAACTGCCGGAAATCGACAGTACGGTGTAGTGGGCCGTCGCCAGCAATGCGCGACTCATGGTCAGGCGCTGGTGCGGCACGGTCGGCGCCAGCATCGGCCAGCAACGGCGGGTACCGTCGGCCTGCAAGGCCTGGGCAAGGTTCGGGCTGTCGGGAAACAGCGAAGCGGTGTGGCCGTCATCGCCCATGCCCAGCACCAGCACATCGATCGCCGGCAACTCGGCCAGCAGGCGATCGGCCTGCTCGGCAGCGTCTTCCAGGTTGGCGGCAGCGCTGTACAGGCTGAGGAACCGGGCCTCGACCGCAGGGCCTTGCAACAGGTGCTGCTTTAACAGGCCGGCGTTGCTGTCGGCGTGTTCCACCGGCACCCAGCGCTCGTCGGCCAGGGTGATGGTGACTTTGGACCAGTCCAGGACCTGCCTGGCCAGGTTCTGGAGGAACGCCACGGGGCTGCGGCCGCCGGACACGACCAACGTCGCCGCGCCACGCGCGCTGATGGCCGCGCGCAGTTGCTCGGCCACGTCATGGGCCAGGCCGTCCGCCAACAGCACGGGCGTGCGGTACTCATGGGCAGTGACGCCCTGAGGCAGTTTCAATTCAGATATCGCCATACCACGACCTCCCATCCCGCGTGATCAGTGCAATCGAGCTCATCGGCCCCCAGGAACCCGCCGCGTACGGCTTGGGCGCATCACCGGATTTTTTCCACCCGGCGATCAACTGGTCACACCACTTCCACGCGGCTTCGATTTCATCTTTGCGAACAAACAGGTTCTGATTGCCGCGCATCACTTCCAACAGCAAACGCTCGTAGGCATCGGGGATGCGTGCGCTGCGATAGGTGTCGGAAAAATTCAGTTGCAGCGGACCGCTGCGCAGTTGCATGCCCTTGTCCAGGCCCTGCTCCTTGGTCATCACGCGCAAGGAGATACCTTCGTCCGGCTGCAGACGGATGATCAGCTTGTTGCTGATCTGCAAGCGCTGCTCGGGGGCGAAAATATAGTGGGACGGTTCCTTGAAGTGGATGACGATCTGCGACAGCTTTTGCGGCATGCGCTTGCCGGTGCGCAGGTAGAACGGCACCCCGGCCCAACGCCAGTTACGGATATCGGCGCGCAGGGCAACGAAGGTCTCGGTGTCGCTCTGGGTGTTGGAATTCTCTTCTTCCAGGTAGCCCGGCACGGCTTTACCGGCGCTGTAGCCGGCGATGTACTGGCCGCGCACCACCTGAGTGGTCAGGCCTTCCGGGCTGATCGGCGCCAGGGCCTTGAGCACCTTGACCTTCTCGTCACGGATGCTGTCGGCGGACAGGTCGGCCGGCGGGTCCATGGCGATCAGGCAGAGCAACTGCAGCAGGTGGTTCTGGATCATGTCGCGCAGTTGGCCGGCCTTGTCGAAGTAGCCCCAACGGCCTTCGATGCCGACCTGCTCGGCCACGGTGATTTCCACGTGGGAAATGTAGTTCTGGTTCCACTGGGTTTCGAACAGGCTGTTGGCGAAACGCAGGGCGATCAGGTTCTGTACCGTCTCTTTACCCAGGTAGTGGTCGATGCGATAGGTGCGGTTTTCCGGGAAAAACTGCGCGACGGCGTCGTTGACCTTGCGTGAGGATTCCAGGTCCGAACCAATCGGTTTTTCCAGCACCACACGGGTGTTTTCCGCCAGGCCGACCTTCGACAGGTTCTCGCAGATCGCGCCATAGACGGCAGCCGGAGTGGCGAAGTAGGCGATGAGGCGCTGTTCGCTACCGACCTTTTCGGCAAGGCCGACGTAGTCGTCAGCCTTCATGAAGTCGACATGCACATACGCCAGGCGCGCCAGGAAACGCTGGGCCACGGCTTCGTCGAGTTCCTTGCCGACGTATTTGCGCAGTTCTTGTTCGATATGGGCCATGTGCTGCTGCTCGGACCCGGCTTCGCGGGCCAGGGCCAGGATGCGCGTGTCATCGTGCAGCAGGCCGGCGCCATCGAGTTGATAGAGAGCAGGAAATAACTTGCGCAGCGCCAGATCACCCAAGGCGCCAAACAGGGCAAAGGTGCAGGGTTCTACGGTTATCGAAGGCATGATGTTTGTTCTTTTATCAAGTTAAGCTACAAATACCTTTTTTCAAGGCATCACTCAAGGAAAAATGTAGTAATAACCACAACATTTTCCGCCAATACGCATTGCGAGTGGTGGTGTTCCGCTACCCTCAGTAGGATAGGCCACCGCGAGAAGCCACTCATCGATTGGTTACCGCCTTTTTATTTGCATCGTCGCCCGAAGGAAAGACTGAATGGACCGCGTGCGAAATCTTCTGGAACAGATCCGGAACCGCCTCGAAGAATTGAACAAGGCCGAGAAAAAAGTCGCCGAGGTCATCCTGCTCAACCCGCAGCAGGCCACCCGCTTCTCGATCGCCGCCCTCGCCCAGGCCGCCTCGGTCAGTGAACCGACGGTCAACCGTTTCTGCCGTTCGTTCGGCGTCAGCGGTTACCCTGAACTTAAATTGCAGCTGGCGCAAAGTCTGGCCAGCGGCGCGGCCTATGTCAGCCGCGCCGTGGAAGCCGATGATAACCCCGAGGCCTACACCCAGAAGATCTTTGGCAGCGCCATCGCCTCCCTGGACAGCGCCTGCCAGGCCCTGGACCCGGCCCTGATCAGCAAGGCCGTGGACTTGTTGATCCAGGCGCGGCAGATCCACTTTTTCGGCCTCGGCGCCTCGGCACCGGTGGCGATGGACGCACTGCACAAATTCTTCCGTTTCAACCTGGCGGTGACCGCCCACGCCGACGTGCTGATGCAACGCATGATCGCCTCGGTCGCCCACACGGGTGAGTTGTTCGTGATCATTTCCTACACCGGGCGTACCCGCGAGTTGGTGGAAGTGGCGCGTATCGCGCGGGAAAACGGCGCGTCGGTGCTGGGGGTGACGGCCGAGAACTCACCGCTGGCCAAGGCCAGTACCGTGAGCCTGAACATTCCGTTGCCGGAAGACACCGACATCTACATGCCGATGACGTCGCGGATCATTCAGCTGACGGTGCTGGATGTGCTGGCGACCGGCATGACCTTGCGCCGTGGCGTGGATTTCCAGCCGCACTTGCGCAAGATCAAAGAGAGCTTGAATGACAGCCGGTATCCGGTGGGGGATGAGTTCAACTAAGCCGGCATCTGTGTTGGCTTTACTGGCCTCATCGGGGGCAAGCCCCCTCCCACATATGATTTGTGAACCCATTCAAAAGTGGGAGGGGGCTTGCCCCCGATGAGGCCATCAGCCACACCACTAGACCCCTGCCCTGGCCTGCAGACTCAAATGCGCCCGCTCCCCCGGCGCCAGGCTCGCCCCGGCCATCGCCGACTCCACGCACACAAATCCTGACGCTTCGTTAAAACTCACGCCCAATAGCGGCCGGCTACCGGGGTGCCACACCACCGTGTCGGCGCTGTCGCCGGTATCGATGCACAGTTCACGCTGCCAGGCATGGTCCTTGAGCTGCAATTCGCCCTCGTGCTGGAACACCCGCTGGCACCCGCCATCGACGCGCAACTCACCTTCCTGCTGGCAAACCTGGCGATTGAGCTGGTCATAACCCTGCGCGCCGTCGAGCCCAGACAGCGCTACCTCGTCAACGTGACCAATACGCCAATAAGCATGCAAAGCATGGCTCAACTGGCACGGCAGCTCGTCCTGATGCTCGGTGCTCAGGCGCAGTTCCAGGGTGTCGCCCAATTGCGCGTGCAGGTCCACCTGCCAGTCGCACAACTGCAACTGCCAATGCAGGCGCACGCCATCGTCATCGGTGCTGCTGTCGAGCAGTTTCCAGTCGATCAAGCGCGCCCAGCCGTGGGAAGGCCAGGCGTTTTCGCTGGGATGACGGCCATACCACGGCCAGCAGACCGGTACGCCGCCGCGTATCGCGCCGACTTGCGGCCATTTGGCCGCACACCACAGCCAGGGTTTCTGGCCGGTGGGCTGAAAGTGCAGCAGTTGCGCGCCCTGACGACTGAATACCGCCTGGCACAACGGGTGGTCGATCACCAACACATCGCGCATCTGAAAGCGCTCCCAGGCGAACACCGGGCGCTCGCGCAGGGACTTGAAAAAGCGTTGCAGCGGTTGCTCATGCATGTGCACAGGTTCCGAATATCACAGTGCCACCCAAAAAAAAGCGGATAGCCATGGCTACCCGCAAAATGCGCACAGAGAGAAGGAGCTTATCGCAACCGCGTTAGAACGTAGACTGAATCTTCAGGCCCGCTACCAGCGCGTTGTCGACTTTGTCCACGCCGCCCGGCTGGACGACGTACTGCAAGTTAGGACGCACGGTCAGCCAGTTGGTAACGTGGAAACCGTAGTTCAGTTCGACGTTGTACTCAGTCTCGCGAATCGGCGTGTACAGCGGATTGTCGTAGTCGCTGATGCCATTGGCGGCATTGAGCAGCTCCGAGTTCTTCTTCACGTCATCGTTGACGTGCAGGCGCGCGACGCCAATGCCGACGTCATCTTTTGGACGTGCGTCGAATGGGCCCTTGTACACCAGCATCAACGACTGGTAGTTGTCGACCAGGTTGGTTTCCTTGTCGTGGAAGGTCGCGTTGGCCGCAATGTTCAGGCCACGGGTAGCGTCGCCGTTATGCGTGGTGAGTTGCTGTTGGGCAACGAACCAGTAGCCTTTCTTGCTGCTGCGGGTGCGCAAGTTTGCGCCAGTGAGGACCGCATCGTTGCCGTTGACGTCTTCACGTACATCCGGAGCATCGGCCGCGCTCTTGTAGTAACCCACGCGGTATTCGCCCGGCAGGTTGTTGACCTTCGGCGACCAGACCAATTCCACCGGAATCACAGTACCCTTGGTACCGCTGCCGCTGAGTTTGAAGCCGTTGCCGTGCTCCAACTGCGATGGGTTCTGGTTGTAGGCACCAATCTGCGCATACAGCTCAGGCGTAATGTTGTACTTCACGCGGATCGCGGCCTGGGCGACCGGCCAGTTGTACCAGGTGTTTACATAGTTGCCGACCTGGGAGCCACAGAACGACAGGTTCTGGAAGTCGCACGGGAAGGTGTTGAAGTCTTCGCCTTCGCCAAAGTAACCGAGTTTCACGTCCAGCTTGTTGTCGAACATCTGGTGCTGAACCCAGAACTGGGTCAGGCGCACCATGTGGCCACGGCCGTACACTTCCTGGGACGAACTCAAGGTGCCGGCACGCGGGTCGCCGATGCGGTCATTGGAGATGTTCTGGCCATTACGGTTGGTGAACTGGATCTTGGCCTGGGTGTTATCCCAGCCCCACAGCTTTTGCAGGTCCAGCGCTACGCCCAGACCGAACTGGTCGGAGTATCGACCGGTCTTGTCGTCGTTGTAGCCACCGTGGGCGTTGTAGCCCATTTCCCCTACGTAATCGGCCTTGATGTCGATACCTTGCTCGATCAGCTTGGTACGCTCGCCGCCCCAATCGCCGGTCATCCACTTGGAATCGGCGCTGAACGCATCGGCCGCCATCGCATTGGCGGACAATACAAGGGCTGCTGCTGCTGACAGTTGGCAGAACAGCCGAGTGTTGTTGTGTTGCTTTTTCATCCCTACATCCTCGTCTTTATTGTTATTAAACTGTTTTTATCTAACGCGGGTTACATTTTTTAGCTAAAACAACAAGTTAACCATTAATCACAGTACTGCAGGAGCGAGCTTGCTCGCGAAAAACCCGAGAGCGCCACGCTAAACCAGGAG
Source organism: Pseudomonas sp. 31 R 17 (assembly GCF_900004915.1). NCBI lineage: Bacteria > Pseudomonadati > Pseudomonadota > Gammaproteobacteria > Pseudomonadales > Pseudomonadaceae > Pseudomonas > Pseudomonas sp. 31 R 17. The sequence goes on along the minus strand of NZ_CVTN01000079.1, from coordinate 258,488 downwards.
CGCTGCGTCATCGTTAACGACCTTCGCGAGCAAGCTCGCTCCTACAAATGCTTCAACGGCCCTTGAACTGGGTCACGTTGCCAGCATGCCCCTGTGCCGGCGATGCAGCTGCGGTACCCAATCGCTCACCGGTCTTGGCGTCGAACAGCAACACCTTGGCCGGGTCGAACTGCAGGGTCAGGGTCTCGCCCACCTGCGGTGCCACGTCCGGTGCCAGACGGCAGCAGACTTTGGTGTCGTTGAGCTGCACGAACACCAGGGTGTCCGGGCCGGTCGGCTCGGTCACCTGGACTTCGGCGCGAATACTCGACGCGCCATTGCCCTCGCCCGCCGCCAGCACGATCTGCTCCGGGCGCAGGCCCAGGATCACATCGCGATCTTCCAGACCTGCGTCATTCATGTTCAGCGCCAGCTCGCAACGGGCCTGGCCGCTGTCGAGCACCGCCACCAGACCACCGTTCTGGCGTTTTAGGCGCATGGGAACGAAGTTCATTGGTGGTGAACCGATAAAGCTTGCCACAAACAGGTTAGCAGGATCGTTGTAAATTTCCTTCGGCGTACCGAATTGCTGGATGATTCCGTCCTTCATCACCGCCACTTTGTCGCCCAGGGTCATCGCTTCGATCTGGTCGTGGGTCACGTAGACGGTGGTGGTTTTCAGGCGCTGGTGCATCAGCTTCATTTCGGTACGCATCTCGACGCGCAGCTTGGCGTCGAGGTTCGACAGCGGCTCGTCGAACAGGTAGATCTTCGGCCGGCGCGCCAACGCCCGGCCCATGGCCACGCGCTGTTGCTGACCGCCGGAGAGCTGGCCCGGCTTGCGGTTGAGCAGGTGCTCGATCTGCAGCAGCTTGGCCACGCGTGCCACTTCGGTGTCGATGTCGGCCTGGGGCATCTTGCGAATCTTCAGGCCGAACTCGATGTTCTCGCGCACGCTCATGGTCGGGTACAGCGCGTAGGACTGGAACACCATGGCGATGTCACGGTCCTTGGGGCTCATGCCGCTCACATCCTGATCACCGATCATGATGGCCCCGCCGGAGATGGTCTCAAGGCCCGCGATGCAGTTCATCAAGGTGGACTTGCCGCAACCCGAAGGGCCGACCAGGATCAGGAATTCGCCTTCCTTGATCGACAGTTCGATGTTCTTCAAGGTGTCGGGCAGGCCGGCACCATAGGTCTTGTTTACATTGCGAAGTTCAAGCGTAGCCATGATTACCCCTTGACCGCGCCGGCCGTGAGGCCGCGCACGAAATACTTGCCTGCGATCACATAGACCAGCAGGGTCGGCAGCCCGGCGATCATCGCCGCCGCCATATCCACGTTATATTCCTTGGCCCCGGTGCTGGTGTTGACCAGGTTGTTCAGCGCCACCGTGATGGGCTGGGAGTCGCCGCTGGAAAACACCACGCCGAACAGGAAGTCGTTCCAGATCTGGGTGAACTGCCAGATCAGGCAGACCATGATGATCGGCGTCGACATCGGCAGAATGATCTGACGGAAGATGGTGAAGAAACCGGCACCGTCCAGGCGGGCCGCCTTGATCAGCGCATCCGGAATGCTCACGTAGTAGTTACGAAAGAACAGCGTGGTAAACGCCAGGCCGTAGACCACATGCACAAACACCAGGCCCGTGGTGGTATTGGCCATGCCCATCTTGCCGAGGGTGAACGAGGCCGGCAGCAGCACCGTCTGGAACGGCAGGAAGCAGCCGAACAGCAACAGGCCGAAGAACAACTGCGAACCCCGGAAGCGCCAGAACGACAGTACGTAGCCGTTCAACGCGCCGATGGCCGTGGAGATCAGCACAGCCGGCACGGTGATCTTGATCGAGTTCCAGAAGTAGCCGTCCACGGTGCCCCAGGCCTTGACCCAGCCGATGCCACTGACCACGGTTGGCCAGCTCAGCAGGTTGCCGGTGCTGATGTCTTCCGGGGTCTTGAAGCTGGTGAGCAGCATCACCACCAGCGGCACCAGGTACAGCAGCACCGCGAGGATCAGCACCGCGTAGATCGCGATGCGACTCAGGCTGATGGCAGGTTTAGCGGCGAGACTAGTCATTACGCTTGGTCCTCAGCTCGGAATACAGGTACGGCACGATGATCGCGAGGATCGCACCGAGCATCAGGATTGCACTGGCCGAGCCCATGCCCATCTGGCCGCGGCTGAAGGTAAACGAGTACATGAACATGGCAGGCAGGTCGGACGAATAGCCCGGGCCGCCGGCCGTCATCGCCGCCACCAGGTCGAAGCTCTTGATCGCAATGTGCGCCAGGATCATCACCGCACTGAAAAACACCGGGCGCAGGCTTGGCAGCACCACGCTCCAGTAGATGCGCGGCAGGCTCGCGCCGTCGATCTGCGCGGCGCGGATGATTGACTGATCAACGCCACGCAGGCCCGCCAGGAACATCGCCATGATAAAGCCCGAGGCTTGCCACACAGCGGCGATCACCAGGCAGTAGACCACGCGATCGGGGTCGATCAGCCAGTCGAGACGGAAGCCTTCCCAGCCCCAGTCGCGCAATAATTTGTCCAGGCCCATGCCCGGGTTGAGCAGCCATTTCCACGCAGTACCGGTGACGATCATCGAGAGCGCCATCGGGTACAGGTAGATCGTGCGAATGAAACCTTCGCGGCGGATTTTCTGGTCGAGGAAAATCGCCAGCGTCACACCGATCACCAGGGTGATGCCGATGAACATCCCGCCGAACACGGCCAGGTTCTTGCTCGCCACCCACCAACGGTCGTTGTCGAACAAGCGCTCGTATTGCGCCAGGCCCGCCCACTTGTAGTTGGGCAGAAACGTGGAGGTGGTGAACGACAACACGAACGTCCACAGGATGTAGCCGTAGAAGCCCACCAGCACGATGAACATGCTCGGCGCCAGCACCAGTTTGGGGAGCCAGCGCTGCAATGCATCGAACGGCGAGGCCTTGCTGAACACAGCAACAGAACTCATGGGAAAATCCAGTACAGGGAAAAAGGACTGACAGGTGAACCGAACCCTGCAGGAGCGAGCGTGTTCGCAAAGGACTTCAACGATAGCGCGTGCATAGAGGATGAACGCGGTGACCTTGAGTTTTTCGCGAGCGAGCTCGCTCCTACAGATAGCAGCAGCGTTACTTGGCCGACTTGATCGCAGCGCCCAATTTCTTGGCCGTGTCGGCCGGGTCGGCTTTCGGGTCGTTGATGTAGTTGGTCACCACGTCAAAGAACGCGCCTTGCACCGCCAGGTTGGTGGCCATGCTGTGCGCCATGCTTGGCTGCAGTCCGCCGGTCTTGGCGTCGGCCAGGAAGTCCTTGGCGGCGGCCTGGGCGCAGGAGTCGAAGCCCAGTTTATCCATTTGAGTGAGCATGTCAGTGCGCACCGGGATCGAACCCTTGTTGATGCTGAAGATTTTCTGGAAGTTTTCACCCAGCGCGACTTTGGCAATGTCCTGCTGACCGGCAGCGGTGCCTTTGTCTTTCTGCTTGAACACGGCCAGGGAGTCGATGTTGTAGGTGAAGGCCTTGTCGGTGCCCGGGAAGGCTACGCACTCGTAGTCCTTGCCGGCGACTTTCTTGGCGGCGGTCCATTCGGACTTGGCCCAGTCACCCATGATCTGCATGCCGGCCTTGCCGTTGATGACTTTCCCGGCTTCCAGGTTCCAGTCCTGACCTTTGCCGTCGACGTCCATATAGGTCGCGACCTTTTTCAGCTCAGTCAGCGACTTGACCATTTCCGGGCCGGTCAGCGCAGCGTTATCCAGGTCGACCAGGGCTTTCTTGTAGCCATCGGCACCCATGACCGAGAGGACCACCGCTTCGAACACGGTGCTGTCCTGCCAAGGCTGGCCGCCGTGAGCAAGCGCGATGAAACCCGCCGCTTTCAGCTTGTCGCCGGCGGCATAGAATTCTTCGAGGGTGGTCGGGTTCTTGGTGATACCGGCTTTCTTGAAGACTTCCGGGTTGATCCACAGCCAGTTCACGCGGTGGATGTTGACCGGAACGGCCACGTAGTCACCTTCGTACTTGACGGTGTCGGAGACTTTCTTGTCGAGCAGGGAGTCCCACTTTTCTTCTTTGGCGACGTCTTTGAGCGCGTCGGTGTCGAGCAGGCCGGTGGACGCCCATTCCTGGATGTCGGGGCCCTTGATCTGGGCAACGCCTGGCGGGTTGCCGGCTACCGCGCGGCTTTTCAGCACGGTCATGGCCGTGGCGCCACCGCCACCTGCGACTGCGCCGTCTTTCCAGGTGAAGCCGTCTTTCTCAACTTGGGCCTTCAGGACATCCACTGCCGCCTTTTCACCGCCCGACGTCCACCAATGCACTACTTCAATCGTGCCTTTGGAGTCGGCGGCAAATGCACTGAGGGGAAACAACGAGGCCATGGAAATAGCAACGGCGAGGCGATTAATCGCATTCATCTGAGTACCTTTTCTTGTTGTTATGCATGCAAGTCTAGAGCTTGCGCTGCACGGAGTTTAAACAGGGATTTTCCCGGCGCAGGTAACAAAGGGACGCACAAATGTCACCAGCTGGTGACATAGCATCCGCTGCCCAATGCACTGGCCAGGCTGGGTGCCAAGGGTAATGCAGGCAGCACGACCGCTTGCCAGGCATGGTACAGGTCCGGCTTGCCGCCCCAGATTTTGCTGCTGGGTTGGTTGTGTGGGTTGAGTTCGTGGTGCCAACTGCCCTGGAGCCGGTCGATGAAGTGGGTTTCGCAAAACTCCCAGAACCGCCGGTACCAGGTCTCGTAATGCAATTGGCCGGTGCGTTTGAGCAGCGCCTGGGCAGCTGCGCCGGCTTCGGCATGGGTCCAGTGCAGGCGTTCGCGAACGACCGGGCGCTGGTTCCAGTCCAGGGTGTAGACAATGCCCGGCGCGCCATCCACCGCCCAGGCATACTCGCAGGCACTGGCAAACAGCCCTTGGGCATCGGTCAGCAACCACTGCGGCGTGACCAACCCGGCGGCCAGCCGCGCCGCTTCCAGGTGCAGCACCAGCCGCGCCCATTCGAAGCCGTGGCCGGGGGTGATGCCATAGGGACGGAAACCGTCGGCGGGGTTGTCTTCGTTGTAACCGGGCAGCGGGTTCCACTGGGTATCGAAGTGCTCGATCACCATGAAGCGATTACCGGCGGCGTGAGCATGGATGATACGTTCGACGATCCGCAACGCGCGGTCCAGCCAGCGCGTGTCGCCCGTGACATCGGCCAGGGCGAGAAAGGCTTCGGTGGCGTGCATGTTGCTGTTGGCACCGCGATAGGCTTCGACGCCGCTCCAGTCCCGGGCAAAGGATTCGAGCATGGCGCCCTCCTCCTCGCTCCAAAAGAACTGGTCGATGATATGCACCGCATCGTTCAACAGGGTCTGCGCGCCGGGTGCACCGGCCACTACGGCAGAGCTGGCGGCCAGGGCCACGAAGGCATGCAGGTAAGCGGCCTTGCCGGTATTGCCATCCAGGGCATCGGCCGTAGCGAACCAGCCACCGTGTTCGCTATCGTGCAACGGGCCGCTCAGGGCCGCCACGCCGTGAGCCACCAAATCGGCATAACCCGGCAACCCCATGGCGTGGGCCATGGCGAAGCTGTGGGTCATGCGGGCGGTGTTCATGGTTTCGGCGCGGGCGCCGGCCGGCAGTTGGCCAGTGTCATCCAGATTGCCGAAGCCGTCCGGCAGGCGCGACGCCTTGGCAAAGGTCAACAGGCGCTGGCCTTCGGCCGCGAGCCAGGCGTGATGGGCAGGCGCGTTCAGCCAACTGCTGGGAGGCAGTGGTTGCATGGTCATGGGGGGCCCTTATTGTTTTTTGTGGGGTGACCGGAGTCTAAACAAGGGCGCGGGAGTGGCAAGTAACGAAGGGGACAATAAATGTCACCGGGCGGTGACAAAGCTGCGAGCGACAGCGATTTACCTGACTAATACAGTTCAAATGTGGGAGGGGGCTTGCCCCCGATAGCGGTGAGTCAGACAATATTTTGGTGACTGACACACCGCATTCGGGGGCAAGCCCCCTCCCACAGTTTGATTGCATTCACAGTCCACAGAACGGGTCATTGACCCAGTGGTGTGGCCGCCGCCGGCGCGTTGAGGCGCTGGTTCAAATTCTGCACCTGGCTCTGCAATGTGGTGATATTGCGCGTGGTCTGGATGCGGAATACGTCGAACTCTTTATTGGTCGGCGCATCGGTGTTGGCGGGCTGGTTTTCCTGTGCACTCTTGAGCACCAGCACGTCCTGCTCGAGTCGGGCGATGGCGGCAGCCGGATTGCCTTGTTTCTTCAGGGCCGCCACCTCATTGGCCAGATCCTTGATCTCGCCCTGGGCCGCCTTGAGCGTGGCAACGGCATCGGTCAGCGCCTGGACCTGGCCCTGCAACTTGGCATTGGCGCTCGTCAGTTCGGCGGTGCTGGCGCTCATCTGCGCCAGCCGCTGATCCAGTTCGGTGGCCTGGCCGGCCACACCCACTTGTTGCCTGCCCTGCTCAAGCAACTGGGTTTCCAGCTGTTTGATCTGCACTTTCAGGGCTTCGCTGCCGTTGTTCACATTGGCCTCGCTGGCCACGACCTTGCCGGAAATATCCTGCAGGCGCCCCGCCGCTTCTTCGCTGATACGCGCAAAGCTTTCCTGGGTGGCGACCAGTTGCTGGCCCATCAGGGAAATCTGCTGGAAGCTCCACCAGGCCAGGCCCGCAAAGGCGATCAGCAACGCGCCGACCAACGCCCACAACGGACCGTTGCTGGCCCTTTTCACCTTGACCACAGGCGTCGTGCGCGAGCGCACCGAGGTGGCGGCTGTCGGCACGAAATCATCATCGTCCCCGGTATCGGCCCGCAGGCTGGGAACGTTGTCGAAATCGTCTTTAGCATCGTTACGCATGAATCTATCCTGAATCAATAAGATGGCCGACCGAGGGGCCGAGCGGCGGGAGTATAAACCGTGCTCCCGGTGCATGGGTCAACAAGCGCTGCGCCACTCGGTTCCCGATATGTTGCAGGTTGTGGCTTATGAGTGGCCCGGAGCCTGGGCTTTCCACCACAGGCAGAACTCGTCGAGGGCGCTCCACAGACTGACCTTGGGCTCGTAATCGAGATAATGCCGCGCCCGGCTGATGTCGAGGGTGAAATCCTTGTTCATGACCTGCATGCCCAGGCGCGTCAACGACGGTTCCGGCCGCCCCGGCCACAGCGCACAGAACGCCTCGTTCAAGGCCGCCACACTGTAGGACACGCCATAGGAGCGGTAGCGCGTGACCTGAGGCATGTCCATTTGTCGCATCACATAGTTGACCACGTCCCACACCGGTACCGGCGTGCCGTTGCTGATGTTGTAGGCCCTGCCCAGTGCGGAACCGGGAGCCAGCAAGCTGCTGAGCAGCGCCTCGTTGAGATTGTGCACGCTGGTGAAGTCGACCTTGTTAAGGCCGTCACCGACGATGGCCAGGCGGTTCTTGCGCTGCATCTTCAACAGGCGCGGGAAGATGCTCATGTCACCGGCACCGGTGACGAAACGCGGGCGCAGGGCCAGCACCTCGAGGCCGAATTCCTGGGCGCCGAACACCTTCTGCTCCGCCAGGTATTTGGTCGCGGCATAGGGATGCCTGAAGCGCTTGGGGACTTGCTCTTCGGTCAGCCCCAGGTGGTCGCGCCCATCGAAGTAGATGGAGGGCGAGGACAGGTGCACCAAGCGTCCGACGCGCTGCTTGAGGCACGCTTCGACGACGTTCTCGGTGACCAGCACATTGCCTTGATGGAAATCCTGATACTTGCCCCACAGCCCGACCGCACCGGCACAGTGCACCACGGCCTCGACGTCACGGCACAGGGTGCGCACCAGGTCGGCATCGTTCAGATCACCCTGGATAAACTCGGCACCGCGTCGTACCAGGTGCTCGACACCCTCGGCCCGTCGCCCGTTGACCCGCACGTCCAGGCCCTGCTCCAGGGCGAAACGCGCAAAGCGCCCGCCGATGAAGCCGCTTGCGCCGGTGACCAGAATTTTCATGCACTACCCCATGTTCTTTCGTTTTTCATCGCTGTTGCCTTGACGCACGCCATCACTTCAACGGCACCAACCATTGCCCACAGACCCGGGCCAGATGCTCGGTCAACAGGCCCAACAGGTGCCCGCCACTGCGCCAATGATGCCAGTACAGCGGCACATCGATGGGCTTATCTGGCAGTAATTCGACCAGCAGGCCTTTTTCCAGCGCGTCGCGCACCTGCAATTCGGGCACCAGGCCCCAGCCGAGGCCAGCTTCCATCAGGCGGATAAAACCTTCGGATGACGGGCATAAATGGTGCTCGAAACCGCCGTTCACCCCCAGCGAAGCCAGATAACGGTGTTGCAGGAAATCATCCGGACCGAATACGAGCGCCGGGGTACCGGCCAGTTGGTCGGCCTGTACCCCGGCCGGGAAGTGCCGCGTTATAAACGCGGGGCTGGCCAATGCGCGGTAACGCATGGCGCCAAGGGCCAGGCTGCGGGCGCCGGCAACCGGGCGCTCGCTGGCGCAGATACAGGCCGCCACTTCACCAGCACGCATGCGTTTGAGGCCCACGGTCTGGTCTTCCACCACCAGGTCCAGCAGCAGGTGCTGTTCGCTGCAGAAATCGCTGACCGCCAGCGCCCACCAGGTGGCGAGGCTGTCGGCATTCAGCGCAATGCGCAGGCGCTCGGGCATGCCCTCTTCGTCCAACGCCGGCACCTGGCTTTGCAGGTCGCGCTCCAGCAGGCGCACCTGCTGCACATGGTTAAGCAGGCGTCGGCCGATATCGGTGGGCGTCGGCGGCGTCGCGCGCACCAGTACCGGCTGGCCGACGCGCGCCTCCAGCAACTTGATGCGCTGGGACACGGCCGACTGCGACAGCCCCAGCACCTGTGCGCCGCGCTCGAAGCCGGCCTGCTCCACCACGGCCGCCAAAGCGGAAAGCAATTTATAGTCGAACATCAGTTTTCCTAATGAGCGATCAGCAATATTGGTTTTTCTTATACAGGCTCGACCGCCACCCTAGCCAGCATCGTTTGAGCATGACTTGAGGATTGGCGCTATGTGGCAAAGCTATATGAACGGGTTGCTGGTGGCCCTGGGACTGATCATGGCAATCGGCACGCAGAATGCGTTCGTCCTGGCGCAAAGCCTGCGCCGCGAACATCACTTGCCGGTCGCCGCCCTGTGTGTGATCTGCGATGCGCTGCTGGTTGCGGCCGGGGTATTCGGCTTGGCCACCGTGCTGGCGCAGAGCCCGATACTGCTTGGGGTGGCGCGCTGGGGCGGCGCGGCGTTTCTGCTGTGGTACGGCGCGTGCGCGCTGCGCAGGGCCTGTTCGACACAACGTCTGGATCAGGACGCCAGCCTCAAGACCCGCTCATTGCGCGCCGTGCTGTTGAGCGCGCTGGCGGTGACCCTGCTCAATCCCCACGTTTATCTGGATACCGTGCTGCTGATCGGCTCACTGGGCGCGCAACAAACGGAGCCGGGGGCCTACGTCGCCGGCGCGGCCAGTGCGTCGTTCCTGTGGTTTACCACCCTCGCCCTTGGCGCAGCGTGGTTGGCGCCGTGGCTGGCGCGCCCGGCTACCTGGCGTCTGCTCGACCTGCTGGTGGCCGTGATGATGTTCACCGTGGCCTACCAACTGATCAGCGCGCCATGAACTTATTCCAAAAGGCTCTGGAACCTCTATCCCACACAGTTGTTGCGTGGTTTTGCCGCACCCCCGGTGCTATGATCCCGGACTTGCGCCGCAAAGAGTACAGACTCGCCGGCGCTTGTTTGGCCGCCCGTGATCGGCCTTGCGCTCACCGCAACTGACCTGATTAGGAGAATCATCATGGCTTTCGAATTGCCGCCGCTGCCCTACGCACACGATGCCCTGCAGCCGCACATCTCCAAGGAAACCCTGGAGTATCACCACGACAAGCACCACAACACCTATGTCGTGAACCTGAACAACCTGGTGCCAGGCACCGAGTTCGAAGGCAAGACCCTGGAAGAAATCGTCAAGTCTTCTTCGGGCGGTATCTTCAACAACGCCGCTCAGGTCTGGAACCACACCTTCTACTGGAACTGCCTGGCGCCAAACGCCGGCGGCCAACCTACCGGCGCTCTGGCTGAAGCCATCAACGCTGCGTTCGGTTCGTTCGACAAGTTCAAGGAAGAGTTCACCAAGACGTCGGTCGGCACCTTCGGTTCCGGCTGGGGCTGGCTGGTGAAAAAGGCTGACGGTTCCCTGGCCCTGGCCAGCACCATCGGCGCCGGCAACCCGCTGACCAACGGCGACACCCCGCTGCTGACCTGCGATGTCTGGGAACACGCCTACTACATCGACTACCGCAACGTGCGTCCAAAGTATGTGGAAGCGTTCTGGAACCTGGTCAACTGGAAGTTCGTGGCTGAGCAGTTCGAAGGCAAGACCTTCACTGCCTAAGCAACGCTTGCAGTAGAAAAAGCCCGGCCATTGCCGGGCTTTTTCATGGGCGCTAACAAGCAGCAAGCTACTGGTCCTGGTGGAACTCGCAGAAGAGAAATTGCCACGCAGTGAGTGAGAGGAATAACCCTCTCGCGCTCTTCTGGAGAAAAAAGATGGAAGAAATCGGAAAAGCAGGCGGGCAGATGGCGATGCAACTCATCAGCGGCCTCATGAAAGGTCTTGCCGGTGGTGCAGGTGGTGGTGGCGACGAAGGTGCCGCGAAAGCACCAGAGCGCCCCGGCGAGGACAACATGCCACCGGCGCCGTCAAAGATTGACTTTTCAGTGAGTTGATAACTGCGCCCGCGATGCCAACCATTGGCACGCGGCACGTTGGTCGAACAATCAGACGGCGGAGCACATCCGCCGTTTTTTTGCTTTTTTCTCCCCTCCAGCCTTGAAGGTGCCTGCAGCTCCAATGTTCCTTTGACTGCCCTCCCCAGATTGCCAATACTCATGGCATATTGAAGGCCACCCGCATGAGACAAGGAATGCCCCTTTGAAGCTGGAACTCAAAAACAGCTTGTCGGTGAAGTTGCTACGGGTTGTCTTGCTCTCGGCACTGATCGTGGGCGTGGCGCTGAGCGTGGCGCAGATCGTTTTCGATGCCTACAAGACGCGCCAGGCCGTAGCCGGCGATGCCCAACGTATCCTCGACATGTTTCGCGACCCCTCGACCCAGGCCGTCTACAGCCTGGACCGCGAAATGGGCATGCAGGTGATCGAAGGCTTGTTTCAGGATGACGCCGTACGCATCGCATCCATCGGTCATCCCAACGAGACCATGCTCGCGGAAAAAAGCCGCACCTTGCAGCCTTCTTCCAGCCGCTGGTTGACCGACCTGATTCTTGGGCAGGAACGCACCTTTACCACCCCGCTGGTAGGCAAGGGCCCCTACAGCGAGTATTACGGCGACCTGAGCATTACCCTCGACACCGCCACCTACGGCGAAGGCTTCCTGGTCAGTTCGGTGATCATCTTTATTTCCGGGGTGCTGCGCGCCCTGGCCATGGGGCTGGTGCTGTACCTGGTGTATCACTGGCTGCTGACCAAACCGCTGTCGCGGATTATCGGGCACTTGACGTCGATCAACCCGGACCGGCCCAGCGAGCACAAGATCCCGCAGATCAAGGGCCATGAGCGCGACGAGTTGGGGCTGTGGATAAACACCGCCAACCAGTTGCTCGAATCCATCGAACGCAATACCCATCTGCGCCACGAGGCCGAGTCCAGCCTGTTGCGCATGGCCCAGTATGATTTTCTCACCGGCCTGCCGAACCGCCAGAAGCTGCAGGAGCAATTGGACCGGATCCTCACCGATGCCGGCCGGCGCCAGCGTCGCGTAGCGGTGTTGTGCGTGGGGCTGGATGACTTCAAGAGCGTCAACGAGCAGTTCACCTATCAGAATGGCGACAAACTGCTGCTGGCCCTGGCCGATCGTCTGCGCGCCCACAGTGGGCGCCTGGGCGCGCTGGCCCGCCTGGGGGGCGACCAGTTCGCCCTGGTGCAAGCCGATATCGACCAGCCCTACGAAGCGGCGGAACTGGCGCAAAGTATTCTGGATGACCTGGAAGCGGAGTTTGCCCTGGATCAGGACCAGATTCGCCTGCGCGCCACCATCGGCATCACCCTGTTCCCGGAAGATGGCGACAGCACGGAGAAACTGCTGCAAAAAGCCGAACAGACCATGACCCTGGCCAAAAGCCGCTCGCGCAATCGCTACCAGTTCTACATCGCCAGCGTCGACAGCGAAATGCGTCGGCGCCGCGAGCTGGAGAAAGACCTGCGCGATGCCCTGAGCCGTGACCAGTTTCACCTGGTGTATCAACCGCAGATCAGTTACCGCGATCACCGTGTGGTCGGTGTCGAAGCGCTGATTCGCTGGCAGCACCCGGAACACGGGCTGGTTCCACCGGACCTGTTCATCCCGTTGGCGGAACAGAACGGCACCATCATTCCCATCGGTGAATGGGTGCTGGATCAGGCGTGCCGCCAACTGCGCGAATGGCATGACCTGGGCTTCACCGAACTGCGCATGGCGGTCAACCTGTCCACGGTGCAACTGCACCACACCGAGTTGCCGCGCGTGGTCAACAACCTGATGCAGATTTACCGCCTGCCGCCGCGCAGCCTGGAGCTGGAAGTCACCGAAACCGGCCTGATGGAAGACATCAGCACCGCCGCCCAGCACCTGTTGAGCCTGCGCCGTTCGGGGGCGCTGATCGCCATCGATGACTTCGGCACCGGTTACTCATCCCTGAGCTACCTCAAAAGCCTGCCGCTGGACAAGATCAAGATCGACAAGAGCTTCGTCCAGGACCTGCTGGACGATGACGACGACGCGACCATCGTGCGAGCGATCATCCAACTGGGCAAAAGCCTGGGCATGCAGGTGATTGCCGAGGGCGTGGAGACCGCCGAGCAAGAGGCCTACATCATCTCCGAGGGTTGCCATGAAGGCCAGGGCTACCACTACAGCAAACCGCTGCAGGCCCGGGAGTTGGCGGCTTTCCTGAAGCAATCGGAACGCGATAACGCGGCGATTCTTTGAGCGGGCAGAACGATACCAAATATTTCCCGCGTATAAGCCTTTACACAAAATGCAAATCTTTCGCATTATGTCGCAGCTTTTGCGCCCCCCCGCGCGCCCCATCAACAACCGAAGCAGGATGTTCGCCATGATTCGTATGCCCCTGGCCACCGCCAGTCTGCTGGCCATTGCTATTTCTCTCGCCGGTTGCGGCGAAGGTAAAGACAAGGCCGCCGCGCCTCAGGCGCCTGCCGCTGCCAGCACTACCGCTCCAGCGGCTGCCACGCCTGCAGGCCAGGTCGACGAAGCCGCCGCCAAGGCCGTGGTCGCGCATTACGCCGACATGGTATTTGCGGTGTACAGCGACGCCGAGTCCACCGCGAAAACCCTGCAGACCGCCATCGACACCTTCCTGGCCAACCCTAACGATGACACGCTCAAGGCAGCCCGTACCGCCTGGATTGCCGCGCGCGTGCCTTACCTGCAGAGTGAAGTGTTCCGCTTCGGCAACACCATCATCGACGACTGGGAAGGCCAGGTGAACGCCTGGCCCCTGGACGAGGGGCTGATCGACTACGTCGACAAATCCTACGAACACGCACTGGGTAACCCGGGCGCCAGCGCCAATATCATCGCCAACAACGAAATCCAGGTCGGCGAAGACAAGGTCGACGTCAAGGAGATCACCCCGGAAAAACTCGCCAGCCTCAATGAGCTGGGCGGCTCCGAAGCGAACGTCGCCACCGGCTATCACGCCATCGAATTCCTGCTCTGGGGCCAGGACCTCAACGGCACCGGCCCAGGCGCGGGCAACCGTCCGGCCTCGGACTACATGACCGGTGACGGTGCAACCGGCGGCCATAACGAGCGTCGTCGCACCTACCTGCGTGCCGTGACCCAACTGCTGGTCAGCGACCTGCAGGAAATGGTCGGCAACTGGAAGCCCAACGTCGAAGACAACTACCGCGCCACCCTGGAGTCGGAACCGGCTACCGACGGCCTGCGCAAGATGTTGTTCGGCATGGGCAGCCTGTCGCTTGGCGAGTTGGCCGGCGAACGCATGAAGGTATCCCTGGAGGCCAACTCGCCGGAAGACGAGCAGGACTGCTTCAGCGACAACACCCACTACTCGCACTTCTATGACGCCAAAGGCATCCGCAACGTCTACCTGGGCGAGTACACCCGCGTCGACGGCAACAAGCTGACCGGCCCGAGCCTGTCGTCCCTGGTCGCCAAAGCCGACCCGGCAGCCGATGCCGCCCTCAAGGCTGACCTGGCGGCGACCGAAGCGAAGATCCAGGTGATGGTCGACCACGCCGACAAAGGCGAGCACTACGACCAGTTGATCGCAGCCGGTAACGATGCAGGCAACCAGATCGTGCGTGACGCCATCGCTGCGCTGGTCAAGCAGACCGGTTCGATCGAAGCCGCCGCCGGCAAGCTGGGCATCAGCGACCTGAACCCGGACAGCGCCGATCACGAGTTCTGATCAAGGCGCAGTTGAACGAGGCGACCTTCGGGTCGCCTTTTTCATACCTGTTTCAAACACCGCAGATCCCCTGTGGGAGGGGGCTTGCCCCCGATAGCGGTGTATCAGCCAAGAATTGACCGACTGACACTCTGCTATCGGGGCATAGGTATCCGTAACCACGATGCGAAGCGAGTCGCTCGTGATCTTGATCTGGCTTTTGATCTTGATCTCAGGCGCCCCGTTAAACCACGCTGGCCGAACGCAGGCTTGAATCCGTGGGTAACCCGGCAGGACGCCGGGTTAGCCGCCCCGCGCCATGGATGGCGCGTGGCGGCGGCCCACGGATTCAAGCCTGCGTTCGGGCACACCGAGCCTAAGCGAGGTGCCGAGTGGTGGGGCAAGAGCCCTTTGGTTACTTTGGGGCTTTTCCAAAGTGACCCGCCGTCAGGGCGGAACCCTAAGTGGCCATGACCGCAGAAACGGATATGTACGCGATCTGATCCAACATCCTGGTCGGTCCTGAGGCCGCCATCGGGGGCAAGCCCCCTCCCACATCTGGACCGGGATCGATCCAACATCCTGGTCGGTCCTGAGGCCGCCATCGGGAGCAAGCCCCCTCCCACATTTGGACCGCGATCGATCCAACATCCTGGTCGGTCCTGAGGCCGCCATCGGGAGCAAGCCCCCTCCCACATCTGGACCGGGATCGATCCAACATCCTGGTCGGTCCTGAGGCCGCCATCGGGAGCAAGCCCCCTCCCACATCTGGACCGGGATCGATCCAACGTCCTGGTCGGTCCTGAGGCCACCATCGGGAGCAAGCCCCCTCCCACATCTGGACCGGGATCGATCCAACATCCTGGTCGGTCCTGAGGCCGCCATCGGGGGCAAGCCCCCTCCCACAGGGGCTCTGCGCTAACTGATCGGTATCAGGGCAAGCCTCCTCCCACAGGTTGCCCCAGCCCTTGGTTTACAAGACCTCCACCGCAGGTAGAATGGCGCCTCTGCCCAAACCACCCGAGCGAATTTCATGGCGTTGCCGACCCTGCGCATCATCGGTTTCATCATCGGCATCTTCCTGATCACGCTTGCGATCGCCATGGTCGTGCCCATGGCCACCCTGGTGATCTTCGAACGCACCAGCGACCTGCCCTCGTTCCTGTGGGCCAGCATGATCACCTTTATCGCCGGCCTGGCCCTGGTGATTCCCGGGCGCCCGGAGCATGTGCACCTGCGCCCCCGGGACATGTACCTGCTGACCGTCACCAGCTGGGTCGTGGTGTGCGTCTTCGCCGCGCTGCCGTTCCTGCTGACTCAGCACATCAGCTACACCGACTCGTTTTTTGAAAGCATGTCCGGCATCACGGCCACCGGGTCCACGGTGTTGAGCGGGCTGGACAACATGTCGCCGGGCATCCTGATGTGGCGCTCGCTGTTGCACTGGCTCGGCGGTATCGGGTTTATCGGCATGGCGGTGGCGATCCTGCCGCTGCTGCGCATCGGTGGCATGCGCCTGTTCCAGACCGAGTCGTCGGACCGTTCGGAAAAGGTCATGCCGCGCTCCCATATGGTCGCGCGGTTGATCGTGGCGGCGTATGTGGGCATCACCATCCTTGGCAGCCTGGCGTTCTGGTGGGCCGGGATGGGGCTGTTCGATGCGATCAACCACGCCATGTCGGCGATTTCCACCGGCGGGTTTTCCACCTCCGATGAATCCCTGGCGCACTGGAAGCAACCGGCGGTGCACTGGGTGGCGGTGGTGGTGATGATCCTGGGCAGCCTGCCGTTCACCCTGTACGTGGCGACCTTGCGCGGCAACCGTCGCGCGCTGCTCAGGGACCAGCAGGTACAGGGTTTGCTCGGTCTGCTGGTGGTGACCTGGCTGGTGCTCGGCACCTGGTATTGGTGGACCACCAACCTGCACTGGCTGGATGCCCTGCGCCACGTGGCGCTGAACGTCACCTCGGTGGTGACCACCACCGGTTTTGCGCTGGGGGACTACAGCCTCTGGGGCAACTTCTCACTGATGCTGTTCTTCTACCTGGGCTTTATCGGCGGCTGTTCGGGCTCTACCGCCGGCGGGATCAAGATCTTCCGCTTCCAGGTCGCCTATATCCTGCTCAAGGCCAACCTGAACCAGTTGATTCACCCGCGCGCGGTGATCAAACAGAAGTACAACGGTCATCGTCTCGACGAGGAAATCGTGCGGTCGATCCTGACCTTTTCGTTTTTCTTCGCCATCACCATTTGCGCCATCGCGCTGGCCCTGTCACTGCTGGGCCTGGACTGGATGACCGCGCTGACCGGCGCGGCCAGTACCGTATCCGGCGTCGGGCCGGGCCTGGGTGAAACCATCGGCCCGGCCGGCAACTTCGCCAGCCTGCCGGATGCGGCCAAGTGGATTCTGTCGCTGGGCATGCTGTTGGGACGGCTGGAAATCATTACGGTGTTTGTGCTCTGTATTCCGGCGTTCTGGCGTCACTGACGGTCGACGTCTGCTGCAACCGCGCCCGGTATTCGCCGGGCGTGGCGTCGAACCAGCGGCGAAACGCGCGAAAGAAGTTGCTGGGGTCGGCGAACCCCAACAGGTAGGCGATTTCCAGCAAGGTCATGCTCGGCTGCGCCAGGTATTGCTCGGCCAGCTCACGGCGGGTGTCGTCAAGCAGGGCCTGGAAGCGGGTGCCCTCCTCCTGCAAACGCCGCTGCAAGGTACGCTGGGACAGATGCAACGTCTGCGCCACCACTTCGCGCTTGGGTTCGCCCTGGGGCAGCAGGCGGCACAATACCTGCCGTGCCTTGTGGGTCACACGGCTTTCGGAAAAGCGCGCCAGGTATTCACCGGCAAAACGATCGTGCAACTGCGCCATGGCCTCGTTGGCCGTGGGCAATGGCGCATCCATGTCGGCCTGCTCGAAAATCAGCGCGTCATACGGCGCATTGAATTCCAGCGGCGCATGGAACACCTCTTTGTAGGGCGCCAGATCGACCGGTTGATCGCCCTGCAGCATCACCTTATGCGGTTGCAGGGTTCGTCCTGTGAGCCAACCGCACAGCGCCAACGCACTGGCCAGCGAGGCCTCGGCGCTTTGCCGGGTGGGCGGCAGGTGGTCGCCGTGCACCGTCAGGATCAGCGCGTAGCCCTCGGGTAGCAGGCGGAAACTCAAGTCGGCGCTTTCGGCGATGATGCGCTGGTAACGTACCAGGCGCCTGAAGCCGTCGGCCAGGGTGTTGCTGGACATCAAGGCATAACCGGCGACATGAAACGAGGCCGGACGCGCCACTTTGCCCATGTTCAGGCCAATGGCCGGGTTGCCCGATAACTCCACTGCGCGCTGCCATAAACGGGTCATGGCATCCTGCGCAAAACGCGCGTCGGGGTTACTGAGATCGGCATAGTCCAATCCCAGTTGTTTGAACAGGGCCCGGCAATCCAGGCCGTCCATTTCCAGGGCCTTGACTATCCCCATCGCCCAGCTTGCAGACGTTGTTCGTTCGCTCATGGCGTCTTCTTGTGCTGGCAGGCTTAAACGGTAGCCAGGAGGCCAAGGATACTAAAGTGGCATCTATTGTCACTGGCTGTCACCACTGATCACTCTAGACTCAAATAAGCTCCCCGCCGAACATCTGTTGGGCCGCACAACAATCAGAGGGCTTGTCACCGTGGAAAACGTCAAGCGATTCAACAGCTTCGCCGAGTTTTACCCGTACTACCTGGCGGAGCACGGCAACAGCACCTGCCGGCGCCTGCATTTTATCGGCACTACGCTGGTGATCGGCATCCTGGCCTATGCCATTGGCCGAGGCTCGCCAGGCCTGTTGCTGGCCGTGCCGATCGCCGGCTACAGCTTCGCCTGGATCGGCCATTTCTTCTTCGAGAAGAACCGTCCGGCCACCTTCCAGCACCCGTTTTACAGCCTGCTCGGTGATTTTGTGATGTATCGCGACATGATCCTGGGCAAAGTGGCGTTCTAGGCACGGTCGATATAAAAGTCTATTTGTCATTTATAGTGCTGTATCCTGCCAAGGCTTTTTGAGAGCGCGCAATCACCTGCGATTGAAACAGACCTTGCGAGGAGCGACGACGATGCACGAGATACCTAATCTCCCCTTCCCAAGCCTGCAGCCTACAGAGCAGCCAGCACCGCAACAGGCCAGCGACACACGGCCCGAAGCCAAAGAAGCAAAACCAGTCGACAGCGAAAGCCAGGACTGACGCCGTACCAGACCGTGTGGAAAGCGCAGCTTTGAGCGCTTTCCACACTGCCTGAATCATTCGAGACCCCTGTAAAAATGACCGATACCCCGGATACCGCCGTACTCGACGCTGCCCTGCAGATGGTCGAGGTCTGGAACCGCCTTAGCGCGGACAAACAAGCCGTGTTGCTCAAGCGCTTCGGCACCCAGGAAAACGCCCTGGCCGCCCTGGTCACCACCCAATTGCTGGCCCCTGAGCAAGCCTGAAGCGTTCCTGCGCTGAGGTTTTTGCGCTTTAGCGCCCTGCGCGAACCAAACCACCGGTATCATTAGCAGCCTATCTTTACCTGCTGCGACAGTGGACCTCTCCCATGCAAGATACCCAGCGACCCATGGCGGTCACGCTGCAAGTCGTTTCCATCGTGCTGTTCACCTTTATCGGCTACCTGAACATCGGCATCCCCCTGGCGGTGTTGCCGGGCTATGTGCATAGCCAACTGGGCTATGGCGCGGTTATCGCCGGGCTGGTGATCAGCGTGCAATACCTGGCGACCCTGCTGAGCCGTCCGTATGCAGGCAAAATCATCGATAACCTGGGCAGTAAGCGCGCGGTGCTCATCGGTCTGGTCGGTTGCGGCTTGAGCGGCGTGTTCATGTTGCTCGCCGCCGGTTTTTCCAGCCTGCCGGCCTTCAGTCTCGGTTGTCTGCTGATCGGTCGACTGGTGCTGGGCAGCGCTGAAAGCCTGGTGGGTTCCGGTGCGATTGGTTGGGGCATAGGGCGTGTCGGTGCGGCGAATACCGCCAAGGTCATCTCGTGGAACGGCATCGCCAGCTATGGCGCGCTGGCCGTCGGGGCACCGCTGGGCGTGCTGCTGGTCAGCCGGTTCGGCCTGTGGAGCATGGGCGTCAGCATCATTGTGCTGGCGCTTGTGGGCGTGCTGTTGGCGTGGAACAAAGAAGCGGCACCCATTGTGGCCGGTGTACGCCTGCCGTTCATGAATGTGCTGGGCCGCGTGCTGCCCCATGGGTGCGCATTGGCGTTGGGCTCCATCGGCTTTGGCACCATTGCCACCTTTATCACCCTGTATTACACCACCCAGCACTGGGACAACGCGGTATGGGCTCTGAGCCTGTTCGGTGCCAGTTTTATCGGCGCGCGCCTGCTGTTCGGCAATCTGATCAACCGGATCGGCGGTTTCCGCGTGGCAATCGCCTGCCTGTCGGTTGAGATACTGGGGCTGCTGTTGCTGTGGCTGGCGCCGGATGCTCCCTGGGCGCTGGCCGGCGCGGCCTTGAGCGGCTTCGGTTTTTCCCTGGTGTTTCCGGCGCTGGGCGTTGAGGCCGTCAACCTGGTGCCGGCCTCCAGCCGTGGTGCGGCGGTGGGCGCTTATTCGTTGTTCATTGACCTGTCACTGGGGATCACCGGCCCACTGGCCGGCGCCGTCGCGGCAGGTTTCGGCTTTGCGTCGATCTTCCTCTTCGCCGCCCTCGCCGCCTGCGGTGGCTTGTTGCTGAGCCTCTATCTGTATCGCCAGGCACCTCAGGCCCGCGAGTCTCGCGACGCTTAAAAGTCGACCTTGCCACGCCCGGCCTTGATGCTGCCGCGCTTGGTTTTTGACTCCAGCCGGCGCTTCTTTGAACCCAGGGTGGGTTTGGTCGGCCGGCGCTTCTTTTCGACCTTGGTGGCGCTGAGGATCAATTCCACCAGACGCTCCAGCGCATCCGCACGGTTCTGTTCCTGGGTCCGGTATTGCTGGGCCTTGAGCACCAGCACGCCCTCGCTGGTGATGCGGCTGTCACGCAGCGCCAGCAGGCGCTCCTTGTAGAACTGCGGCAACGACGACGCCGGAATGTCAAAGCGCAGGTGCACCGCACTCGACACCTTGTTGACGTTCTGCCCGCCGGCGCCCTGGGCGCGAACGGCGGTCAGTTCGATTTCGGCGTCAGGCAGGTGCACATTGTTGGAAATTACCAGCATCAATCAAAAACCCTAGGCAACGGACAAGCCCAACTCAGACAACAACATCGACGCCTGGGCTTTGGAAATCACGGCGCCTTTGAACAGTTTGGCATCATTGAGACGAAAGCCGCTCAAATCTGCACCGCGCAGGTCGGCACCGGCAAAATTGGCACCGTTGATACGGGCATGGGCCAGGCTGCAATCCACCAGCTCTGCCTTGCGAAAGTCGGCATCCGACAAATCGCTATCGGAAAAATCCAGGTTGTTAAGCAGGGTTCGGGTAAACGACAACCCGGACAAAAAGGCGCTGTTGAGCAGGCTTTCGCTGAAGCTCAGGCCGAGGGACGCGCAATGGGTGAAGTTGGCGCCGGTCAGCTTGCACTGGGTGAAATTCGCCTGGGACAGCTTGCTGCGCTGCCAGCGCGTGTTATTCAGGTCGCAACTGCTGAACTGCGCTTCCAACAGGTTCGCAGCCTCGAAGATGGCGTGGCCGGCCCGGCAGCTTTTCCATTGCGTGCCTTCCAGGCGCGAACCGAGGAAGGACGTCTGAGTCAGAATGCACCGCTCAAACACCCAGTGGTCCAATTGCATGCGCGACAGATCGGCACCACTCAGGTCGACGCCGAGCAAGCGCAAAGGGCTGCGGTGCTGCTCGATCAGGTCTTCCAGCGCGTCGCGCTGCAGGGCGCCGCCGTCAATCTCGGTGTGCTGCATAGGGCCTCCGGGCAAGGATCGATAAAAACGGGGGGTGGAGTCTAACCTGCCCGCGCCCACAAAAAACCCGGCACACGGCCGGGTTTTCCATTTACCGGAACCGTCCTACTCCAGAACCGTCCCTGCTGTGCCCAAGGCCGCTTGCGCCTTGCGCTTGTTCTTGATCCAGTAGCACACCCCCATGAACGCCACCCAGACCGGGATCGCATACACCGACACCTGGATCCCCGGAATCATCAGCATGATCGCCAGGATAAACACCACGAACGCCAGGCAGATAAAGTTGCCGTAGGGATACCACAGCGCCTTGAACAACGGCACCTGGCCGGTACGGTCCATGTGCTGGCGGAACTTGAAGTGGGAATAACTGATCATCGCCCAGTTGATCACCAACGTGGCCACCACCAGCGACATCAGCAACTCCAGCGCATGCTGCGGGATGAAGTAGTTCATCAGCACCGCCACCAGGGTCACTGCGGCCGACGCGAGGATCGAACGCACCGGTACGCCGCGCTTGTCGATCTTCGCCAGGGCCCTGGGCGCATCGCCCTGCTCGGCCATGCCCAGCAACATGCGGCTGTTGCAGTAGGTGCCGCTGTTGTACACCGACAGCGCTGCGGTCAACACCACGAAGTTGAGGATATGCGCGGCCGTTTTACTGCCCAGCATCGAGAACACCTGGACGAACGGGCTGCCACTGTAGGGATCGCCGGAGGCGTTAAGGGTGGCCAGCAGGCTGTCCCACGGGATCAGCGACAACAGCACCACCAGGGCACCGATGTAGAAAATCAGGATGCGGTAGATCACCTGATTGATGGCCTTGGGGATCACCGTGCGTGGCTGGTCGGCTTCGGCAGCGGTAAACCCGAGCATTTCCAGGCCGCCGAAGGAGAACATGATAATCGCCATGGCCATCACCAACCCACCCACGCCATGGGGGAAGAAGCCGCCGTGCTCCCACAGGTTGGTCACCGATGCCTGTGGCCCGCCGCTGCCGCTGACCAGCAGATAGCTGCCCAGGGCGATCATGCCGACAATCGCCACCACCTTGATGATCGCAAACCAGAACTCGGCCTCACCGAAGACTTTGACATTGGCCAGGTTGATCAGGTTGATCAGCACGAAGAAGGCCGCCGCCGAGGCCCAGGTCGGAATCTGCGGCCACCAGAAGTGCACGTATTTACCGACGGCCGTCAGCTCCGACATGCCCACCAGGATGTACAGGATCCAGCAGTTCCAGCCCGACAGGAAGCCGGCAAACCCGCCCCAGTATTTATGGGCGAAATGGCTGAAGGAGCCGGCGACCGGCTCTTCGACGATCATTTCACCGAGCTGGCGCATGATCATGAAGGCGATAAAGCCGCAGATGGCATAGCCCAGGATCATCGACGGGCCGGCGGACTTGAGCACCCCGGCCGAGCCGAGGAACAGGCCGGTGCCGATGGCGCCACCGAGGGCGATCAACTGGATATGCCGATTTTTCAGGCCGCGTTTCAGCTCGCCTGAAGAGGAATGGGGTCCACTCATGAAAAGAGTCTCACGCAAGGTTTGAGAATGTTGAATGCAGGTTGCTGCCTTGAATTACCGCCTCAAGCAGCGCCGCTCAAACCCCAGCGCAGGTACCAGGAGTACAGCGTCTTTCTAACGGTCATGCGTCACCTGTTTGTTTTTATCTGTGACGAAATCGAACCCGTCTGGCTCGTGGCCAGGCGGAGTGATCAGGGAAGGTAAACCCTGGGTCTTGGCCTTTTGCGTGGTTACGCAAAGGGGGGTCACAGTAAAACGCGGCGCATTGTACACCGCTCGACAGGTTCGGCACGCACCACCAACGCGCACTCGGCAATCTGTCAGGTATTCCTTACAGGGATTTTCTACCCAGCGTTACGCGACCATCGGCGTAAACCTGACGTTACGGTGCGGAACATTGTCTTTACGGCCACGCTCAGGAGGCGGTCTACGGAAAATTGTCGGTCAGACCTGACTGAAGAATCGGTTCAGCCAATCAACTGTTTTTTCTCGATAAAAAATCTCTTCAAAAAAACCGAAGAAAAAGTCCAAATGAAACCGTGTCAATAAATATTTTGCATTTTGAAACACTCTCTCCTAGGTTCTCTGCACTTGCCCGCGAAGCCCGTTGGCAAGCCGTTCTCAAACAACGTCATCTAGGAGATACACCATGCAAGCACTGGAAAAAGACCTGGAAACCGAACTGCAACTCGACGATTGGTTTGAAGCGCCGACCCATGAGGCCGCCGTTGAAATGATGCAAGCCGACGCCGTTGTGCCATTTGGCACCGCGATGTGGCCGTTCTAACACCCGGCAGGCATACGGCAGGTGCCGTGCACGGCACCTGCCCCCTTACCCAAGGCACCGAAGGACTCCCGTCATGGACAAGGCCCGCGCCGTCGAACACTTTCTTTACTACCTCGCTCATCACCCGGCCCTCCAGGGCCTGAGCCGCCCTACCGTGCTGCTGGGCCATACCGAACGCTACGACGCCATCGCCCAGGCAATCACCCACGGCAGCGCCGCCCGTTTCAATTTCCAGGTGCAGCGCCTGGACCTGAGCGCCAGTGAATCCCTGGCCCAGGCCATCGAAGCCTGCGACCTGTACCTGTTTCTCTACGATTCCTCGACCCTGCCCAACCCCCGAGCCGAAGGCCCGGATTTTATCCGCGCATTGCAGGGCGTGATGGCCGAACATTGGAAAAAGTCGCTGTTGTTCAAGGATTATGGCGACTACTTCTACGACACCTTCAGCGTCGAACCGCAGCGCATAGCCGACCTCAACGCCACCTTGATCCGGCGCATGTCCGAGGCCACCGTGCTGAGCTTCACCGACAAGCACGGCTCACGCCTGGAAGCACCGATGAGCAGCATCAAGAAGTGGACCAATATCAACGGCGTCGGCAACCACGACCTGGCCCCTGGCGAGATCGCCACCCACAGCGAGGCCATCAACGGGCAAGTGCGGTTTGTCGGGACGTTCCTCAGCACCATCCCCTTTGCGCGTAAATACGGCGTGCTGGAGTCACCCCTGGAACTGTGGATCGAGAACTCCACCATCTGCAGCGTGGCCAGCGACGTGCCGGGGTTGGTGGATGACTTCAACAAGTACCTCAACGCCAACCCCTCCAACCGCCGCGTGGAAGAACTGGGCATCGGCACCAATGAAGGCGTGAAGGATTTGTACGCGCGCAATGCGGGCTTTGAAGAACGCCATTGCGGGTTGCAT
This sequence comes from Pseudomonas sp. 31 R 17, assembly GCF_900004915.1. Taxonomy (NCBI): domain Bacteria; kingdom Pseudomonadati; phylum Pseudomonadota; class Gammaproteobacteria; order Pseudomonadales; family Pseudomonadaceae; genus Pseudomonas; species Pseudomonas sp. 31 R 17. Next base: position 233,933 of record NZ_CVTN01000079.1, on the reverse strand, counting down.
CTGGGCCTGGGCGGCGGGCAGAAAGGCAGTCACCACCTGGACCTGATCTTTGCCAGCGGCGTGTTGGCGCTGGATGACAAGCCGGTATTTGATGGGACGTTTGCCTTCTGAGCAAAGGACTCGAAAACACCGGAGATCCAACTATGGGAGGGAGCTTGCCCCCGATTGCAGTGTGTCAGCTGTAAATGCGTTCACTGGCACTCCCTCATCGGGGCATAGGTATCTACACAACTCTATAGGTATCTACACAACTCTGTATCGCCCAACCGTAACCACGATGCGAAGCGAGCCGCTCTTGATCTTGATCTTGATCTCAGGCGCCCCGTTAAACCACGCTGGCCGAACGCAGGCTTGAATCCGTGGGTAACCCGGCAGGACGCCGGGTTAGCCGCCCC
>NZ_CVTN01000079.1:222135-233166 GCF_900004915.1 Pseudomonas sp. 31 R 17 | reverse complement strand
TTCAAAAGTGAGCCGCTGTAAAAGCGGAACCCATAGCAGCCGTTACCGCAGAAACGGATATGTACTCAACCCAATCCAACATCCCGGCCAGCCCAGAGGCCGCCATCGGGGGCAAGTCGAATCGTCGCACCGCCCCTCCCACAGTTGATAGCATTTCAAATTCAGAGCGCAAAAAAAACGCCAACCCTGAGGTTGACGTTTTTTATTCAGCGGCTACGGCATCACTGCGGCTTCTTGCGACCAAAACCCGGACGCTGACCGGAACCGGCCGGAGCGCCACGGCGCTTGCCCGACGGCTCGTCAGCCACCAGCTTCGGGCCAGGGCGCTTGTTCGCCGCTGGCTTGGCCGGACGCTTGGTGCTGGCGTTGTCGGCCGGACGGTCGGCTTCACCACGGTTGCTGCGACCACCGGACGGGGCTGGACGCGGGGCGCGTGGAGCACGCTCGCCTTCCTGGCGCGATGGCGCAGTTGGACGGCGCTCACCTTCAATCTGCGGCTCGCGGGAAATACGCCCGCCGGTTGCCGGTGCATTCAACGCCGGGCGCAAGGTGCGGGCAACGCGCTCGGTACGCGGCACAGGCCGCGACGATTTACGCTGCATACGCTCAAGCTTGTCTTTGCTCTTGGCATTCATCTGCGGCATCGCGACCGGCGTCAGGCCGACTTCGGCGCTGAGGATGTCGACTTCGTACTGGCTCATTTCGCGCCAGCGACCCATCGGCAGGTCGGAGTTGAGGAACACCGGGCCGAAACGCACGCGCTTCAGGCGGCTGACCACCAGGCCCTGGGATTCCCACAGGCGACGGACTTCACGGTTGCGGCCTTCCATCACCACGCAGTGGTACCAGTGGTTGAACCCTTCGCCACCCGGCGCCTGCTTGATGTCGGTGAACTTGGCCGGGCCGTCTTCAAGGACCACACCGGCTTTCAAGCGCTCGATCATCTCGTCATCGACTTCGCCACGTACACGCACGGCGTATTCGCGGTCCATCTCGTAGGAGGGGTGCATCAGGCGGTTGGCCAATTCACCGTCGGTGGTGAACATCAGCAAACCGGTGGTGTTGATGTCCAGGCGACCGATGTTGATCCAGCGGCCTTCCTTGGGCTTGGGCATCTTGTCGAACACGGTTGGACGGCCTTCCGGGTCGTCACGGGTGCAGATCTCGCCGTCGGGCTTGTTGTACATGATGACGCGGCGTACCGATTCGGCGGCTTCTTCGCGCTTGATGACCTTGCCATCGATGGTGATCGCGTCATGCAGGTCGACGCGCTGGCCGAGGGTGGCCTCGACGCCGTTGACCTTGATGCGCTTCTGGGTGATCCAGGCTTCGACGTCGCGGCGCGAGCCCACGCCGATACGCGCCAGCACCTTTTGCAGTTTTTCGCCTGCTGGGCCGATTTCCTGGCTGTCGTTCTGGTCTTTGTCGTTCATCTTAAGCACCTCCCGGTGGGTCGATTCAGGCGTGGCCTGAAGAGTGTTGAAAGCGGGGCTTTGGCCGAATAGGACGGCAAAGGGTCGCGAATCATACGCGCATGGCGCGTGTTGCGCATCAGAGAGTAGTCGATAACACCCAAGTCATTTGCTTTTCCGCCGACCGGTGGCGCCCAACGCCAGCAAGCGCAGTTCGGCTTCGGCCAGCACGGTGCGCTTGTCGACTTTGTCGAGTTTCTTCCAGGCGCGGATTTCACGCTTGCTGCGGCCACAGCCGACGCAGATGTCGTCGCTGAACTTGCAGATGCTGATGCAGGGGTCTTTGGTCGAAGTCATAGTTGCTCTCGGACAACGGCGATCAAAATGTGGGAGGGGGCTTGCCCCCGATTACGGTGTATCAGTGATGGTTATGCTGACTGACACACTGCAATCGGGGGCAAGCCCCCTCCCACATTGGATCTTGTCAGTCTTCGAGTTGGCGGCGTTCGTTTTCGATCGCCTCGGCCAGCGCCCGGGCCTCGTCTTCCTCGTCGCTCAGCGGCGGCTGCTCAAGGGCCGCCACCGCGGCCAGCAGTTTTTCGCGGGCATCGGCGACACCGAGGATGTCTTCTTCGACGTCGGGCTCGGGCTCAACGTTCACCTCGGTTTGCGGCTCAGCGGCGCCATCACGCAGCAAATCATCAAAGTCGGTCTTGATCCCCTGCTCCATGTCGTCCAGTTCCAGCAGCAAGGTATGGAAACTGGTTTCGTCCTTGGGCTCCTCCGGCTCGGCACTGGCATCGGCCAGCTCCTGCAGGCTCTGCGGCACCGGCGCGTCGTCGAAGTCCAGCACCGGCTCGGCTTCCATCTCGCGCAGCTCGGCCAACGGCGGCAGGTCGTCGAGGTTCTTCAGGTTGAAGTGGTCGAGGAACACTTTGGTGGTGGCGAACATCGCCGGTTTGCCGGGCACGTCACGGTAGCCGACGATGCGGATCCACTCGCGTTCCAGCAGCGTCTTGACGATATGGCTGTTGACCGCCACGCCCCGCACATCTTCGATCTCGCCCCGGGTGATCGGCTGGCGATAGGCGATCAACGCCATGGTCTCCAGCATCGCCCGTGAATAACGCTGCGGGCGTTCTTCCCACAGGCGTCCCACCCACGGGGAAAATTTCTCGCGGATCTGCAGGCGATACCCCGACGCCACTTCACGCAACTCAAAGGCACGACCGTCGCAGGACTTGCGCAGGATCTCCAGCGCCTTCTTGAACACAGGCGGTTCGGGGCGTTCGGCCTCTTCAAAAAGTTCGAACAGGCGCTCCAGGGATTGCGGCTTGCCCGAGGCCAGGAGGAAAGCTTCCAGCAAGGGCGCCAGTTCGCGGGGTTCAGTCAGATTCATCGATTCAGCTCGTTATTCGGCTCGCGCCCGCACATGGATAGCCGCAAACGGCTCATTCTGGACCAGCTCGACCAAGGACTCCTTGACCAGCTCCAGGATCGCCATGAAAGTCACCACCACGCCCAGGCGCCCTTCTTCTGCGGTGAACAGCTCGACAAACGGCACAAACCCGCCGCCCTTGAGGCGCTCCAGCACGTCGCTCATACGCTCGCGGGTGGACAGGGCTTCGCGGCTGACCTGGTGGCTTTCGAACATGTCGCCACGGCGCAGCACCTCGGCCATGGACATCAGCAGTTCTTCCAGGCTGACGTCAGGCAACAGCTTGCGCGCGCGCGCCTCGGGCGCGTCCAGCTTGGGCACCACCACATCGCGGCCTACCCGACTCAAACCGTCTATACCTTCGGCGGCTGCCTTGAAGCGCTCGTATTCCTGCAAGCGACGGATCAGTTCGGCGCGCGGGTCATCTTCTTCGGCTTCGACCGTCTCCGAGCGCGGCAGCAGCATGCGCGACTTGATCTCGGCGAGCATGGCGGCCATCACCAGGTATTCGGCGGCCAGTTCCAGGCGCACCGACTGCATCAGTTCGACATAGCCCATGTACTGGCGGGTGATTTCCGCCACGGGAATATCGAGGATGTTGATGTTCTGTTTGCGAATCAGGTACAGCAGCAAGTCCAGCGGGCCTTCGAAGGCCTCGAGAAAGACCTCCAGGGCGTCGGGCGGGATGTACAAATCCAGCGGCATTTCCATGACCGCCTGGCCATAGACCATGGCAAATGGCAGTTCCTGCTGGGCGCCCGCCTGGGGATCGACGGTTTCCACGACCGACATTCAGGCCTCGACCATAAACGGCGTAGGGTCGCCGCAGCCCACACGGATCACTTCAGGCTCGCCGTCGGCCAGGTTGATCACGGTGGACGCCTTGCCGCCCCCGAAGCCGCCGTCGATGATCAGATCCACCTGCTTCTCCAGCAACTGGCGCATTTCATACGGGTCTTCCAGCGGCTCGGTATCACCCGGCATGATCAACGACACGCTCATCAGCGGCTCGCCCAACTCGGCCAACAGCGCCAGGGCGATCGGGTGTTCCGGCACGCGCAGGCCAATGGTGCGCTTCTTCGGGTGCAGCAGCAGGCGCGGCACTTCGCGGGTGGCGTTGAGAATAAAGGTGTAGGGCCCCGGCGTGTGCGCCTTGAGCAGGCGGAAGGTGCCCGTGTCGACCTTGGCGAACAGCCCCAACTGCGACAAGTCGCTGCAGATCAGCGCGAAGTTATGATTCTTGTCCAGCTCACGCAGGCGTCTGACCCGCTCGACCGCGCCCTTGTCGCCGATCTGGCAACCGATGGCGTAGGACGAATCAGTTGGATAGATCACCACGCCGCCGGCGCGAATGATCTCGACGGCCTGCTTGATCAGGCGCGCCTGGGGGTTTTCCGGATGAATCTGGAAGAATTGACTCACGTGTTCTACCTGTTCAGACGGTGGCAATAATGGGGTCATGCTTGAATCGCCCCCACAACAGCGGCAGATCTTCCGGGACCTGGCGATACTCGCCGATCTCGGACCAGCCGCCTGGGCCATGAAAATCACTGCCGGCACTGACCAGCAGACCAAATTCGCGCGCCAGGATCGCCAGGCTGCCAACCTGCTCGGCAGCTTGATGCCCGTTGACCACTTCGATCGCGTGGCCGCCCGCTCCAATATAGTCGCCGATCAGCTTGCGGCGCTTGCTGCGGGTGAAATCGTAATGCCAGGGATGCGCCAGGCTGACCCAGGCCCCGGCGGCCCGCAGGGTGCCGACGGTGTCTTCCAGGGTCGGCCAGTGTTGCTTCACATCGCCCAGCTTGCCCGCGCCCAACCATTTACGGAAGGCCTCGGCGCGATCCTTGACGAACCCCTCACGCACCATCCAGTCGGCAAAGTGCGGACGGGCCGGCGCGTTACCGCTGTCGCCCAGCTCCTGCTGGATGGCGCGGGCGCCGTCAAGCGCGCCAGGCATGCCTTTGAGGCTGAGCTTGCGGCTTATTTCTTCGGACCGCAGCCAGCGTCCATCGTGCAATTGGGCGATAGCGGCCACCAGGGCCGGGGCGTTCTGCTCGAAACCGTAGCCGAGCACATGAATGGTGGCGCCGCCCCAGGTGCAGGACAATTCCACGCCGTTGACCAGTTGCATGCCCAGTGCATGAGCGGCCGTGCGGGCCTCGTCGAGGCCTTCAAGGGTGTCGTGGTCGGTCAGCGACAGGACTCGCACGCCTTTTTCAAACGCACGCGCAACCAGTACCGCAGGCGCCAGGGCGCCGTCGGAGGCCGTGCTGTGGCAGTGCAAATCAACATTCACGGGAGTGTGTAACCTCAAGTCAGCTGGCGCTATCGCAACCAAGGATGTTTGTTATTATGCCGCCACATCCAGCTTCTGGCTCTTACTGTGAAACAATTCATCGACTTCATCCCGCTGTTGCTGTTTTTCATCGTTACCAAACTCGACCCCAGGGTCATCGACATCGCCGGTCACGAACTCTCGTTCGGCGGCATCTACAGCGCCACCGCCGTGCTGATCATCAGCTCCATCGTGGTTTACGGCGCCATCTTCATCTCCCAGCGCAAGCTGGAAAAAAGCCAGTGGCTGACCCTCGTCGCCTGCCTGGTGTTCGGCGGCCTGACCCTGGCCTTCCACAGCGAAACCTTCCTCAAGTGGAAAGCCCCGGTGGTCAACTGGCTGTTCGCCCTGGTCTTCATCGGCAGCCACTTCATTGGTGATCGCCTGCTGATCAAGCGCATCATGGGCCACGCGCTGACCTTGCCGGAGCCGATCTGGGTACGCTTGAACGTGGCCTGGATCGTGTTCTTCCTCTTCTGCGGTGCCGCCAACCTGTTCGTGGCGTTTACCTTTCAAGACTACTGGGTCGACTTCAAGGTGTTCGGCAGCCTGGCCATGACCCTGCTGTTCCTGGTCGGCCAGGGTATCTACCTGTCGCGCCATCTGCATGACACTGCCGCCACCACGCCGAAAACCGAGGACTGACATGCTCTACGCCATCATTGCCACCGATGTTGCCAACTCGCTGGAAAAACGCCTGAGCGTGCGCCCCGCCCATGTCGAACGCCTCAAGCAGTTGCAAACCGAAGGCCGCATCGTACTGGCCGGCCCGCACCCGGCCGTCGACAGCAACGACCCGGGCGACGCGGGTTTCACCGGCAGCCTGATCGTTGCCGAGTTCGCGTCCCTGGCCGATGCCCAGGCGTGGGCCAAGGCTGATCCTTATGTCGCGGCGGGCGTCTACGCTGATGTCGTGATCAAGCCGTTCAAGCAAGTCCTGCCCTGAGCCCGGTGGCGCCCAACCAAATCGCTTGGGCGCCCGCCTGATGGCTCATTATTCCCGGTAACCTGCCGATAGCGTTCTGAATATTCGTGTGGAATCAGGAGTTCCGATGCGCTTACGTCAGTTGTGTCTGTTGGCAGTGTTAACCCTCGGGGCCACGGCCCAGGCTGAAGAGACCTCCAATAGCGGCAGCGCCACGCCGCTGTCCTTGAGTACCCACAGCCAGGTCACCGAATTGCAGCAACGCTTGAAAGAAAGCGAAGGGCTGCGCGAAGAGCTGAGCAAGCAACTGCAAAGCGCGCAAGCCACCCGCGAAAGCGCGCAACTGAGTCGTCTGCGCCAGGAGAACCAACGCCTGGCCCAGCAACTCAAAGAGACACAGGACGGCGCATTGACCCGATGGCTGACCGAGCAGCAGCAATGGTTTGTCACCGGTGCGGGCGTCGCACTGATCGCCCTGCTATGTGGCATCTTCGCCAGCGGTGGGCACCGTCGTCGTCGACAATGGCTAAATTGAGTGAGTCATGAGCGAGCTGTTACTGATAGATGATGACCAGGAGCTCTGCGAGCTGCTGGTCAGTTGGCTGAGCCAGGAAGGTTTCCAGGTGCGCGCCTGCCATGACGGCTCCAGCGCCCGCAAGGCCCTGGCCGAAGCCGCTCCGGCGGCGGTGGTGCTCGACGTGATGCTGCCCGACGGCAGTGGCCTGGAGTTGCTCAAGCAACTGCGCAACGACCACCCGGAGTTGCCGGTGCTGATGCTGTCGGCCCGGGGCGAACCCCTGGACCGCATCCTCGGCCTGGAACTGGGCGCCGACGATTACCTGGCCAAGCCATGCGACCCGCGCGAACTCACTGCGCGCTTGCGCGCCGTACTGCGCCGCAGTCATCCGGCTGCGGTGTCGACCCAACTGGAGCTGGGCGACCTGTGCTTCAGCCCGGTGCGCGGGGTGGTCAGCATCGACGAACAGGAATTTACCCTGACGGTCTCCGAAAGCCGCCTGCTCGAGGCCTTGCTGCGCCAACCCGGCGAGCCGCTGGATAAACAGGAACTCGCGCAGATCGCCCTGGGCCGCAAGTTGACCCTGTACGATCGCAGCCTGGACATGCACGTGAGCAACCTGCGCAAGAAGATCGGCCCGCACCCGGACGGCCGACCGCGGATCGTGGCGCTGCGTAGCCGTGGTTACTACTACGCACCTTGAGCGTGGGAACGATCGGGCCTTACCAAACCTTTACGCTCCGCTGACGGCGGCTGACCTTGCCCTGGGTAATCTACTCACATCCGGACTCACCGGAATAGAGACAGGAGAATCACCATGCGCAAGACCCTTATCGCTTTGATGTTCGCCGCTGCACTGCCTACCGTCGCCATGGCCGCCATGCCGGAAGGCCCAGGTCCAGGCCCAGGCCCGATGGGCGGTCCGGAAGGCCACATGATGGGTGGCCCGGGTCACGGTGAACACGGCCCGCGTGGTAAAGGCGGCCCGTTCCGCCAGCTGGATTTGAGCCCGGAACAACACGAGCAGATCCGCAAGCTGATGGGTGACCAATGGCACGCTCGCAAAGACCTGACCCGCAAGTACCTGGACAAACTGCCGGCCGCCGACCAGAAAGCCATGCAGGACGAGATCGCCGCCGGCAAGCAGAAAACCCAGGCCGATATCCGCGCCATCCTCAAGCCCGACCAGCAGAAGAAGTTCGACGAGATCGTCAAGCAACAAGAGCAGCGTCGTGCCGAATGGAAGGAATTCCAGGCCTGGAAAGCGCAACAGCCGCAAAAAGCGCAATAATGCCCCAGCGTTAACGCTCCCAGCCCAGTGGCCCCCGCCGCTGGGCTTTTCCTGTTTGAGGGTTTCCCGTGCGGTCATTGTTCTGGCGCATCCTGGCGAGTTTCTGGTTGGCCATCGCCCTGGTTGCGGGGTTGTCGATCCTGCTTGGGCATATGCTGAACCAGGACGCCTGGATTCTCAGCCGCCATCCCGGCCTCAACAATCTGGCCCAAGAGTGGACGCAACTCTACGATGCCCAGGGCGAAGAGGCTGCCCAGGAGTTGCTGCAGCAACGCAAGCGCCAGTACCACATTGACGTGCAAGTGCTCAACGAGGGCGGCGAGCCGGTGGTACGCGGCACCTTCCCGCGCCGCGCCGCCGCCCTTGAAGCCCGGCAGAATGACAGCCAGGACAGCCACCTGCCCTGGCGCCGCCTGACCGCCGAATACACCAGCGAAAAAACCGGCGACACCTACCTGCTGATCTATCGCATTCCCCATCCGGAGCTGGACGCCTGGCACCGCAGCAGCCTGTTATGGCCGTTCAGCGCCCTGGCCATTGCCCTGGTGGTACTGACGCTGTTCAGCCTGTTGGTGACGCTGTCGATCACTCGCCCGCTCAGCCGACTGCGCGGCGCGGTGCATGACCTGGGCCAGGCCACGTATCAACAGAACAGCCTGGCGCAACTGGCCAACCGCCGCGACGAATTCGGCGTCCTGGCCACCGACTTCAACCGCATGGGCGCCCGCCTGCAAAGCCTGATCGGCAGCCAGCGCCAACTGTTGCGCGACGTCTCCCACGAACTGCGCTCGCCCCTGGCCCGCTTGCGTATCGCCCTGGCCTTGGCCGAACGCGCCAGCCCCGAAGATCGGGAAAAACTCTGGCCGCGCCTGACCCGCGAATGCGACCGCCTGGAAGCCTTGATCAGTGAGATTCTGGTCCTGGCCCGGGTGGATGCCGACAACGCCAGCGCCGAAGAGATCGACCTCAACCCACTGCTCAAGACCCTGCAAAAAGACGCCCAGCTCAGCGCGCCGGAGCAAGAGGTGCAACTGACGGCTGAACCCGACCTGCGCCTCAAGGGCTGGCCGACCATGATCGAGCGCGCCGTGGACAACCTGCTGCGCAATGCCCAGCGCTTCAACCCGGCCGGCCAAGCCATCGAGTTGCACGCGCAGCGGCACGGCGAACGGATCCTGATCAGCGTGCGCGATCACGGCCCCGGGGTTGACACCGAGCACCTGAACCAACTGGGCGAGCCGTTCTACCGCGCACCCGGCCAGACCGCGCAGGGTCACGGCCTGGGCCTGGCGATCGCACGTCGCGCCGCCGAACGCCATGGCGGCCAACTGATCCTGGCCAATCATCAGGGCGGCGGCTTTGTCGCCAGTCTCGAACTGCCATTGGTGCCCGGGGTTGCCACACCGGCCTGACGATCTTCTATAGTGGCCCTTCTCTTATGGAGGGCCTTCGATGACCGACCTGCTGACACCCATCCAAGCCGCACTCGATCTGCCGCCTACCCCACTGACCCTGAGCGAGCCCGGCGCCCTGCCCTCGGCCTTTGCCGTGACTGACCTGGCCGCCGCCAGCATCGGCGCCGCCGGCCAGGCCGTTGCCGAGCTTATCCGTCAACAGACCGCACGCTTGCCGAGCATCAGCGTAGACCGCCGCCTCGCCTCGTTGTGGTTTTCCTCATCGATTCGCCCACTGGGCTGGCAAGTGCCGCCGCTGTGGGACCCGATAGCCGGTGACTACGCCAGCGCCGACGGCTGGATTCGCTTGCACACCAACGCGCCCCATCACCGCGCCGCGGCCGAACGGGTGCTGGGCAAGGTCACCGAACGCGCGCAAATGGCGCATAACGTCGCCAAGTGGAACGCCGCCGAACTGGAACAGGCGGTGGTCGACGAGGGCGGTTGCGCGGCGCAAATGCGCACCTGGCAAGCCTGGCAGGGCCACCCCCAGGGCTTGGCGGTGAATGCCGAGCCACTGATACAGCGGCAGGCCTTCGCCACCGCCGGCAACCAACCCTGGCTCGGCACCACGGCCCGACCGCTGGCCGGTATCAAGGTGCTGGATTTGACCCGCGTCCTGGCCGGCCCGGTCGCCAGTCGTTTTCTCGCGGGCCTGGGCGCGGACGTATTGCGCATCGACTCGCCTACCTGGGACGAACCCGGCGTGGTGCCGGAAATGACCCTGGGCAAGCGCTGCGCGCGTCTTGACCTGAAGAGCGCCGAGGGTCGGCAGGTCTTCGAAGCGTTGCTCAGAAACGCCGACATTCTGTTCCACGGTTACCGCGCCGATGCGCTGGAGCAACTGGGCTACGCGAGTGACGCGCTGCAACGCATCGCGCCGGGCCTGATCGATGTCAGTCTCAATGCCTACGGCTGGAGCGGCCCGTGGCGCAATCGGCGCGGCTTTGACAGCCTGGTGCAGATGAGCAGCGGGATTGCCGAGGCCGGGATGGTCTGGAAACAGGTGGATAAGCCGTCGCCGCTGCCGGTGCAGGCGCTGGACCACGCGACCGGGTATCTGATGGCGGCCAGTGCGATCCGGGCGTTGAGCGAACGCTTGAAGTCCGGGCGCGGGGGGTCGGCGCGATTGTCGCTGGCCCGTACGGCGAAGTTATTGGTGGATGCGGGGCAAGTGCCGGAGCAACCGGCGTTGCGGGCCGAAGATGCGGGTGATCAAGGTCTGGTGGTGGAACAGACCGCCTGGGGCCCGGCGCATCGACTGCTGGCGCCGCTGACGATCAGCGGTACGCCGCTGCAATGGGATTTGCCGGCGGGGGAATTGGGGTCGCACCGAGCGCAGTGGTGATCTGAAGACCGCCATCGGGGGCAAGCCCCCTCCCACATTTTGATTTGTGAACCCATTCAAAAGTGGGAGGGGGCTGCCCCCGATGAGCATAGGTACCTACACAACCCATCTGATACACCTCGGTCCAAATGTGGGAGGGGGCTTGCCCCCGATGGCGGCCTCTGGGCCGACCAGGATGTTGGATCAGATCGAGTACATATCCGTTTCTGCGGTAATGGCTGCTATGGGTTCCGCTTTTACAGCGGCTCACTTTTGAAAAGCGCAAAAGTAAGCAAAACGCTCTTGCCCCACCACTCGGCACCTCGCCT
>NZ_CVTN01000079.1:206844-222085 GCF_900004915.1 Pseudomonas sp. 31 R 17 | reverse complement strand
GTCCTGCCGGGTTACCCACGGATTCAAGCCTGCGTTCGGCCAGCGTGGTTTAACGGGGCGCCTAAGATCAAGATCAAAAGCCAGATCAAGAGCGACTCGCTTCGCATCGTGGTTACGGTTGGCGCTGCTGAGTTGTGTAGATACCTATGCCCCGATGGGGCCAGTACACCCACTATCAATTTCCGACATGTCACAACGACAACACCCCACTGTACAGCCCGTAGGCCGCCACTGCGGCGCCTGCCAGTACACACCCGAAAATGCCTTTTTCCACCGAGGTGAACAAGGCCTGGCCCTGCTCGCGCCTGGCCTGGGCGAACAGAATCACACCCGGGGCATACAACAGCGCCGACAGCAGCAGGTATTTCAGGCCGCCGGCATATAAAAGCCATACGGCGTAAGCCAGGGCAATCAGGCCCACCAGCAAGTCCTTGATGCGTCGACGCTGGGCGCCTTCGTAGGTTTCCCCACGCCCGCTCAACAGCACCGCATAGGCCGCCGACCACAGGTACGGCACCAGAATCATCGACGATGCCAGATAAATCAGGGTGGTGTAGGTACTGGCTGAAAACAGCGTGATGACCAGGAAAACCTGGATCATCACGTTGGTCAGCCACAGCGCGTTGACCGGCACCTGGTTGGCATTTTCCTTCTTCAGGAACGCCGGCATGGTCTTGTCCCGGGCGGTGGCGTAGAGGATTTCGGCACACAGCAACGCCCACGACAGCAGCGCCCCCAGCAACGAAACCGCCAGGCCGAGGCTGATCAATATCGCCCCCCAGGGCCCGACGATATGTTCCAGCACCCCGGCCAGGGAGGGGTTTTGCAATTGCGCCAGTTCCGGCTGGCTCATGATCCCCAGGGACAGCACATTCACCAGCACCAGCAGCGCCAGCACGCCGAGAAACCCAATCACCGTGGCCCGGCCCACGTCCGCGCGTTTCTCGGCCCGCGCCGAGTAGACGCTGGCGCCTTCAATACCGATGAACACAAACACCGTGACCAGCATCATGTGGCGCACCTGCTCCGTCACACTGCCCATTTGCGGGTTGCCCAGGCCCCAGATATCGCGACTGAAGATGTCGGCCTTGAACGCCACGGCGGCAATCACGATAAACATCAGCAGCGGCACAATTTTCGCCACCGTGGTGACCTGGTTGATGAACGCCGCCTCCCTGATCCCGCGCATCACCAGAAAATGCACGGCCCACAGCAGCACCGATGCACAGCCGATGGCCAGCGGCGTATTACCCTGGCCGAACACCGGGAAAAAGTAGCCGAGTGTGCTGAACAGCAAGACGAAGTACCCGACGTTGCCCATCCACGCGCTGATCCAGTAACCCCAGGCGGACGAAAACCCCATGTAGTCGCCAAACCCGGCCTTGGCGTAGGCATACACGCCGGAATCCAGTTCCGGCTTGCGGTTGGCCAGGGTCTGGAATACGAAGGCCAGGGTCAGCATGCCGACCGCGGTGATCGCCCAGCCGATCAGCACAGCGCCCACGCCAGCGCGTGCGGCCATGTTCTGCGGCAGGGAAAAGATCCCACCGCCGATCATCGAACCCACCACCAGGGCGATCAGGGCACTGAGCCGAAGTTTCTGCGCGGGCTGGGACATTGAAGTTCCTCGAATAATTTTCTCAGCAGACACTTGGGCACACTATCAATTCAATTAATGAATGCAGTGCACTCATAACATAAAGGCATGTAAACACAGCAAGTTCAGGCGTATTTAGAATTTAAATAAGGGCAACATGACGCAGTCGTCAAACCTCATTAAAAAGTTTGCACATTCGCGAATACGAACTAGCGTCATACATCCACGCCACACCAAATGATTAATCAACACGCAAGAAGCGCTCTGCAAAGCGCTTCTTCGGGATTTTCATCGTCCCACGAACTTCCATGCCAAGTCATTAATTTACAATGGAATGTGCCAATGAAGTGATCTGAGTCAGCTATTTGATTAGCCCACGGAATTATTCTGTGATCTCTCTCTCCTGCATTGGAGTCACACAATGTCTGATTCACCCGGAAAACTAAGGCTTGGCGCACTGGTTGCACTCGTGGTGGGCTCGATGATTGGCGGTGGGATCTTCTCATTGCCGCAAAACATGGCCGCCAGTGCCGACGTCGGCGCGGTGTTGATTGGCTGGGTGATTACCGCCATCGGCATGTTGACCCTCGCCTTCGTGTTCCAGACCCTCGCCAACCGCAAGCCAAACCTGGACGGCGGTGTCTACGCCTACGCCAAGGCCGGGTTCGGCGACTACATGGGGTTCTCGTCCGCCTGGGGTTACTGGATCAGCGCCTGGCTGGGCAACGTCGGTTACTTCGTGCTGCTGTTCAGCACCCTCGGTTACTTTTTCCCGATCTTTGGCGAAGGCAACACCCTCGCCGCCGTGATTGGCGCGTCGGTGTTGCTGTGGGCCGTGCATTTCCTGGTGCTGCGCGGGATCAAGGAAGCGGCGTTCATCAACCTGGTGACCACCGTCGCCAAGGTGGTGCCACTGGTGCTGTTCGTGTTGATCGCGCTGTTCGCGTTCAAGCTGGACATTTTCACCGCTGACATCTGGGGCGTGAAAAACCCTGACCTGGGCAGCGTGATGAACCAGGTGCGCAACATGATGCTGGTCACCGTGTGGGTGTTCATCGGTATCGAGGGCGCGAGCATCTTCTCGTCCCGGGCGGAAAAACGCAGCGACGTCGGCAAGGCTACCGTGATCGGTTTTATCACCGTGCTGCTGTTCCTGATGCTGGTGAACGTGCTGTCCCTGGGGATCATGACCCAGCCGGAACTGGCCAAGCTGCAGAACCCGTCGATGGCCGCCGTGCTGGAGCATGTGGTAGGCCACTGGGGCGCGGTGCTGATCAGCGTCGGCTTGATCATTTCCCTGCTGGGCGCGTTGCTCTCATGGGTGCTGCTGTGTGCGGAGATCATGTTCGCCGCCGCCAGGGACCACACCATGCCGGCGTTTCTGCGCCGCGAAAACGCCAACCACGTGCCGGTCAACGCCCTGTGGCTGACCAACGCGATGGTGCAACTGTTCCTGATCATCACGCTGTTTTCCGCCAGCACTTACCTGTCGCTGATCTACCTCGCCACCTCGATGATCCTGGTGCCCTACCTGTGGTCGGCGGCCTACGCCCTGCTGCTGGCGGTACGCGGCGAAACCTACGAGAACGCCTTCAAGGAGCGGCGCAAAGACCTGTTCATCGGCGCCCTCGCCCTGATCTATGCGATCTGGCTGCTCTACGCCGGCGGCACCAAATACCTGCTGCTTTCGGCCCTGCTCTACGCCCCCGGCGCGATCCTGTTCGCCAAGGCCAAGCGTGAACTGGGCAAACCGATATTCACCAACGTCGAGAAGCTGATTTTCACCGCAGTGGTCATTGGCGCCCTGGTGGCGGCCTATGGGCTCTACGACGGCTTCCTGACCCTGTAATTGTTGTTCACTGGAGGATCTGTAATGACCACGGAAAAAGTGAAATACGGCGTCCATTCCGAAGCCGGCAAACTGCGTAAAGTCATGGTGTGCTCCCCAGGCCTGGCCCACCAGCGGCTGACCCCCAACAACTGCGACGAACTGCTGTTCGATGACGTGCTCTGGGTGGCCCAGGCCAAGCGCGACCACTTCGACTTCGTCACCAAGATGCGCGAGCGGGACATTGATGTGCTGGAAATGCACAACCTGCTGACCGACATCGTCGCCATCCCCGAAGCCCTGGACTGGATTCTGCAGCGCAAGATCACCGCCAATACGGTTGGCCTGGGCCTGGTCGAAGAAGTCGGTTCCTGGCTGCGCAGCCTGGAGCCGCGCAAGATCACCGAGTTTCTGATCGGTGGCGTGTCGGCCGATGATCTGCCGAGCAGCTTCGGCGGCAGGACCATCGAGATGTTCCGCGACTTCCTCGGCCACGCCAGTTTCATCCTGCCGCCGCTGCCCAATACCCAGTTCACCCGCGACACCACCTGCTGGATCTACGGCGGCGTGACGCTCAACCCGATGTACTGGCCGGCGCGACGCCAGGAAACCTTGCTGGCCAGCGCCATCTATAAATTCCACCCGGAATTCACCCACGCCGACTTCCAGATCTGGTACGGCGACCCCGACCAGGACCACGGCGCCGCCACGCTGGAAGGCGGTGACGTGATGCCGATCGGCAACGGCGTGGTGTTGATCGGCATGGGCGAACGCTCGTCGCACCAGGCCATCGGCCAACTGGCGCGCAATCTGTTCAAGAACAACGCGGTAGAACGGGTGATCGTCGCCGGCCTGCCCAAATCCCGCGCGGCGATGCACCTGGACACGGTGTTCAGCTTCTGCGACCGCGACCTGGTCACCGTCTTCCCCGAAGTGGTCAACCAGATCGTGCCCTTCACCCTGCGCCCTGACGAGAGCAAGCCCCACGGTATCGATATCCAACGCGAGAAAACCAACTTCCTCGAGACCGTCGCCGCAGCGCTCAACCTCAAGGCACTGCGTGTGGTCGAGACCGGCGGCAACAGCTTCGCCGCCGAACGCGAGCAGTGGGATGACGGCAACAACGTGGTGGCGGTGGAACCTGGCGTGGTGATCGGCTACGACCGCAACACCTACACCAATACCCTGCTGCGCAAGGCCGGGGTGGAAGTCATCACCATCAGCGCCGGTGAACTGGGCCGAGGCCGTGGCGGCGGCCACTGCATGACCTGCCCGATCATCCGCGACCCTATCGACTATTAAGGAGACTTCATCATGGCTTTCAATATGCGCAACCGCAGCCTGCTGTCGCTGATGCACCACACCACCCGCGAGCTGAACTACCTGCTGGACCTGTCCCGCGACCTCAAGCGCGCCAAGTACACCGGCACCGAGCGTGCGCACCTCAAAGGCAAGAACATCGCGCTGATCTTTGAAAAAACCTCGACCCGCACCCGTTGCGCGTTCGAAGTGGCGGCTCATGACCAGGGCGCCCACGTCACCTACATCGACCCGGTGTCGTCGCAGATCGGCCACAAGGAAAGCATGAAGGACACCGCCCGCGTACTGGGCCGCATGTTCGACGCCATCGAGTACCGTGGCTTTGCCCAGGAAATCGTCGAAGAGCTGGCCAAGTTCGCCGGCGTGCCGGTGTTCAACGGCCTCACCGCCGAATTCCACCCCACGCAAATGATCGCCGACACCCTGACCATGCGCGAACACAGCGACAAGCCGCTGCATGACATCAGCTACGCCTACCTCGGGGATGCGCGCTACAACATGGGCAACTCGTTGCTGATGATCGGCGCCAAGCTCGGCATGGACGTGCGCATCGGCGCGCCAAAAGCGTTGTGGCCGCACGACGACTTCATCAAGCAGTGCCAGGCCTTCGCTGAAGAAAGCGGCGCACGCATCACCATCACCGAAGACCCGACCGAAGCGGTCAAGGGCGTGGACTTCATCCACACCGATATCTGGGTGTCCATGGGCGAACCGGTGGAAGCCTGGGACGAGCGTATCGAGCAACTGCTGCCGTACCAGGTCAACGCCAGGATGATGAAGGCCTCGGGCAACCCACGGGTGAAGTTCATGCACTGCCTGCCGGCGTTCCACAACAGCGAAACCAAGGTCGGCAAGGACATCGCCGCACGCTATCCGCACTTGGCCAATGGCGTGGAAGTGACCGAGGAAGTCTTCGAATCGCCAGCCAACATTGCCTTTGAGCAGGCGGAAAACCGCATGCACACCATCAAGGCGATTCTGGTGTCGGCGTTGGCGGATATCTAACTCTCACTGTCGGAACAGAGCTCAAAAATGTGGGAGGGGCGGTGCGACGATTCGACTTGCCCCCGATGGCGGTGGATCAGCCAACAAATCTGTAGCTGACACACCGCATCGGGGGCAAGCCCCCTCCCACATTTAGACCAGTGTTCACAACGATGGATTTCAGAAGGACATTTTCTATGCGCATCGTCGTAGCCCTGGGCGGTAACGCCCTCCTGCGCCGTGGTGAACCCATGACCGCGGACAACCAACGCGCCAATATCCGCATCGCCACCGAGCAGATCGCCAAGATCCACGCCGGCAACGAGCTGGTGATCGCCCACGGCAATGGCCCGCAAGTCGGCCTGCTGTCGTTGCAGGCAGCGGCCTACACCAGCGTCTCGCCCTACCCGCTGGACGTGCTGGGCGCCGAAACCGAAGGCATGATCGGCTACATCATCGAACAGGAGCTGGGCAACCTGCTGGACTTCGAAGTGCCGTTCGCCACCCTGCTTACCCAGGTTGAAGTGGACGCCAGGGACCCGGCCTTCCAGAACCCGACCAAACCCATCGGCCCGGTGTATACCAAAGCCGAAGCCGAAAAACTCGCCGCTGAAAAAGGCTGGGCGATTGCCCCGGATGGCGACAAATACCGCCGTGTGGTCGCCAGCCCCCGCCCGAAACGCATCTTTGAAATCCGCCCGATCAAGTGGCTGCTGGAAAAAAACGCCATCGTGATCTGCGCCGGCGGCGGCGGCATTCCGACGATGTATGGCGAAGACGGCAAGCTGCGCGGTATTGAAGCCGTGATTGATAAAGACTTGTGTTCATCCTTGCTGGCTTCGCAACTGGACGCCGACCTGCTGGTGATCGCCACCGACGTCAACGCCGCCTTTATCGACTACGGCAAGCCCACCCAGAAGGCCATCGGCCAGGCCCACCCGGACGAAATGGAAAAACTCGGCTTCGCCGCCGGCTCCATGGGGCCCAAGGTGCAAGCGGCCTGCGAGTTCGCCCGCCAGACTGGCAAAACCGCGGTGATCGGTTCACTCTCGGACATCGAAGCCATCGTCCAGGGCCACGCCGGCACCCGCATCAGCACGGCGACACCTGGCATCACCTATCTGTGAAGTAGAGGAGATTTGCCTATGGCCACCTTTGAACCGGGACACTTGCACGTCGAACGTCACGCGCTCAACGAGCATGACTACAGCTACAACCTGCACATCGATTACGAAGTCAGCCAGGACCCCAAGGAAGGCAAGGGCATGTTGTTCAAGCTGCACGGTTCGGTGCAGGGCAAGGACCTCAAGGAAGAGTTCTTCCTGCCCAAGGACCAGGCGTTCGACTTTGCCCGGCATGCGATGAACATCGCGCAGAAATACGGCATGCCGAAAATGGCCGTGCTGAACGGGTCGATGCACAAGCAGTACGACTTGATGTTCGAAGATGTGCGCCATCAGTTGGATGTGAAATCCGGCGACCCGGTCAAGCCCGAACACTTGGAGTAACCCCACTGCACTGACACAACACCGTGCAAAAATGTGGGAGGGGGCTTGCCCCCGATAGCGGTGAATCAGCCAACAAGTCTGTAGCTGACACACCGCATCGGGGGCAAGTCGAATCGTCGCACCGCCCCTCCCACATTTGATCTCCATCAGTTGTCAGATTTCACCTGTGCCCCGCGCCAAGGCATACTTGCCGCCTCTGCTCTCCAGAATTGCCAATCGCCCCATGCGTATCCACGTCAGCTTCATCGACCGCGTCGGCATCACCCAGGAAGTCCTGGCCCTGCTGGGTGGGCGCAACCTCAACCTGGATGCGGTGGAAATGGTGCCGCCCAACGTCTATATCGACGCACCGACCTTGAGCGCCGAGGTGCTCGAGGAACTGCGCGATGCGTTGTTCAGCGTGCAGGGCGTGCAGGCGGTGACGGTGGTCGACATCCTCCCCGGCCAGCGCCGCCACCTGCAACTCGACGCGCTGCTGGCGGCGATGACCGACCCGGTGCTGGCCCTGGACAGCGCGGGCACGATCCTGTTGGCCAACCCGGCGTTGATCGCCCTCTACGGGCGGGAGCCGGCCGGCGAAAGCATCGCCGAGCTGTTCAGCGACCCAGGGCTGCTGGACACCTTGCTGGAACATGGCTTTCGCCTGCCGTTGCGCGAGATCAGCGTCAACGGCCAGACCCTGTTGCTGGACGCCACGCCGATCACCGATGCCGGCGCCCTGCTCACCCTCTACCCGCCCAACCGCATCGGCGAGCAACTGTCGGCGCTGCACCACGACCATGCCGAAGGTTTCGACGCGCTGTTGGGCGAATCCCCGGTCATCCGCACCTTGAAGGCGCGCGCGCAACGCGTGGCGGCACTGGATGCCCCGCTGTTGATCCAGGGCGAAACCGGCACCGGCAAGGAACTGGTGGCGCGTGCCTGCCATGCGATCAGCGCCCGTCACAGTGCACCGTTCCTGGCACTGAACTGTGCCGCACTGCCGGAGAATCTGGCCGAGAGTGAATTGTTCGGGTACGCCCCCGGGGCCTTTACCGGCGCCCAGCGCGGCGGCAAGCCGGGGCTGATGGAGTTGGCCAACCAGGGCACGGTGTTCCTCGATGAAATCGGCGAAATGTCGCCGTACCTGCAGGCCAAGTTGCTGCGCTTTCTCAACGACGGCAGCTTTCGCCGAGTGGGCGGCGACCGTGAAGTGAAGGTCAATGTGCGCATCCTCAGCGCCACCCACCGCGACCTGGAAAAGATGGTCAGCGAAGGCACCTTTCGCGAAGACCTGTTCTACCGCCTCAACGTACTCAACGTTGAAGTACCGCCGTTGCGCGCACGCGGCCAGGACATCCTGCTGCTGGCGCGCTACTTCATGCAGCAGGCCTGTGCGCAGATCCAGCGCCCCGTCTGCCGCCTGGCGCCCGGCACCTACCCGGCGCTGCTGGGCAACCGTTGGCCGGGCAACGTGCGCCAGTTGCAAAACGTGATCTTCCGCGCCGCCGCCATCTGTGAAAGCAGCCTGGTGGATATCGGCGACCTCGACATCGCCGGCACGTCCGTCGCCCGCCAGAGCGACGGCGAAATCGACAGCCTGGAACAAGCGGTGGAACACTTCGAGCGCGACCTGCTGGAAAAGCTCTACACCAGCTACCCCTCGACCCGCCAACTGGCCAGCCGCCTGCAAACCTCCCATACCGCGATTGCCCATCGTTTGCGCAAGTACGGCATTCCAAACAAGCCCTAGCTCCAAAAGTCAGCAGATTTAAATGTGGAATACAAACCCATGTGGGAGGGGGCTTGCCCCCGATAGCATTGTGTCAGTCAACTCATCCATTGCTGATCCACCGCAATCGGGGGCAAGCCCCCTCCCACATTTGGAATGTATTGCCAATTTTTGGTCTGAGAACGACATTCTGTGTACTGAAAGCGCTACAGCGTAACGATATCGCTACAACCCTGCTTTTCGCGCGCCATGCAAGGCTTTGATCCACATAGTCTTTTTTTCTCAGGCCGAACTGTAGCGAAATCGCTACAGCCAAAACCCACAGCATCACTACCCATTTTTATAACCTATTGTTTTGTAACACTTTAATGACCTTGGCCGCGATATTGCTAAGCAACTCCCCATTATCCCAATCCCGTCCACCAGACGAATCTGGCCCTGAGGAGTTTCCATGAGCGAGTTGCGTTTCACTGAAGATCACGAATGGCTGCGCGCCGAAGCCGATGGCAGCGTCACCGTGGGCATTACCGCTTTTGCGCAGAACGCGCTGGGTGATGTGGTTTTCGTGCAACTGCCTGAGCTGCAGGCCTACGACAAGGGCGCCGAAGCGT
This sequence comes from Pseudomonas sp. 31 R 17, assembly GCF_900004915.1. NCBI lineage: Bacteria > Pseudomonadati > Pseudomonadota > Gammaproteobacteria > Pseudomonadales > Pseudomonadaceae > Pseudomonas > Pseudomonas sp. 31 R 17. Next base: position 212,526 of record NZ_CVTN01000079.1, on the reverse strand, counting down.
CCACCGTGGAATCGGTCAAGGCCGCCAGCGGCGTTTACATGCCTCTGGACGGTGAAGTCCTCGAAGTGAATGACAAACTCGATGGCAGCCCCGAACTGGTCAACGAAGACCCGATGGGCGAAGGTTGGTTCTTCCGCTTTAAACCAGCCGACGCCGATGCAGTGGCTAAGCTGTTGGATCAGGATGCGTACGACCGCCTGATCAAAGCCAACGCTGAAGCCTGAGGAGCGCGCCATGACCGTTAATCTGACCACCGCCAACGAATTCATCGCCCGCCACATCGGCCCGCGCCAGGAAGACGAGCAGCACATGCTCGCCAGCCTGGGTTTTGACTCCCTCGAAGCCCTGAGCGCCAGCGTGATCCCGGAAAGCATCAAGGGCACCAGCGTGCTCGGCCTGGAAGACGGCCTGAGCGAAGCCCAGGCCCTGGCCAGGATCAAGGCCATCGCAGGCCAGAACCAACTGTTCAAGACTTATATCGGCCAGGGCTACTACAACTGCCATACGCCGTCGCCGATCCTGCGTAACCTCCTGGAAAACCCGGCCTGGTACACCGCCTACACCCCGTACCAGCCGGAGATTTCCCAGGGCCGCCTGGAAGCGCTGCTGAACTTCCAGACCCTGATCAGCGACCTCACCGGCCTGCCGATCGCCAACGCCTCCTTGCTCGACGAAGCCACCGCCGCCGCCGAAGCCATGACCTTCTGCAAGCGCCTGAGCAAGAACAAAGGCAGCAACGCGTTCTTCGCCTCGGTGCACAGCCACCCGCAAACCCTCGACGTTCTGCGCACCCGCGCCGAGCCGCTGGGCATCGACGTGGTAGTGGGCGATGAGCGCGAACTGAGCGACGTCAGCGCATTCTTCGGCGCCCTGCTGCAATACCCGGCGAGCAACGGTGATGTGTTCGATTATCGCGAGTTGACCGAGCGCTTCCACGCCGCCAATGCGCTGGTCGCCGTGGCCGCCGACCTGCTGGCCCTGACCCTGCTGACCCCGCCGGGCGAGTTTGGCGCCGACGTGGCCATCGGCAGCGCGCAACGCTTCGGCGTGCCGTTGGGCTTTGGCGGCCCGCACGCGGCGTACTTCTCCACCAAGGATGCGTTCAAGCGCGACATGCCGGGCCGTCTGGTCGGTGTGTCGGTGGACCGTTTCGGCAAGCCGGCCCTGCGCCTGGCCATGCAGACCCGCGAGCAACATATCCGCCGCGAGAAAGCCACCAGCAACATCTGCACCGCCCAAGTGCTGCTGGCCAACATCGCCAGCATGTACGCCGTTTACCACGGCCCTGAAGGCCTGACCCAGATCGCCCAGCGCATTCACCAACTGACCGCGATCCTGGCCAAGGGCCTGACCGCCCTGGGCCTGAAGGTCGAGCAGGAACACTTCTTCGACACGATCACCCTCAACACCGGCGCAAACACTGCCGCCCTGCACGACAAGGCGCGCACCCAGCGCATCAATCTGCGTGTAGTGGACGACGAGCGCGTTGGCCTGTCGATCGACGAGACCACCACCCAGGCCGATATCGAAGCCCTGTGGAGCCTCTTCGCAGACGGCAAGGCCCTGCCCGCCTTTGCCGCCACCGAAAGCACCCTGCCGAGCGCCCTGCTGCGCCAGTCGCCGATCCTCAGCCACCCGGTGTTCAACCGTTACCATTCGGAAACCGAGCTGATGCGCTACCTGCGCAAACTGGCCGACAAGGACCTGGCGCTGGACCGAACCATGATCCCGCTGGGTTCGTGCACCATGAAACTCAACGCCGCCAGCGAAATGATCCCGGTGACCTGGGCCGAATTCGGTGCCCTGCACCCGTTCGCCCCGGCTGCACAAAGCGCCGGCTATCAGCAACTGACCAGCGAACTGGAGGCCATGCTCTGCGCGGCCACCGGTTACGACGCCATTTCCCTGCAACCGAACGCCGGTTCCCAGGGTGAATACGCCGGCCTCCTGGCGATCCGCGCCTACCACCAGAGCCGTGGCGAAGCGCGTCGCGACATCTGCCTGATCCCATCGTCGGCCCACGGCACCAACCCGGCGACCGCCAACATGGCCGGCATGCGCGTGGTGGTCACCGCCTGCGACGCACGAGGCAACGTCGACATCGAGGACCTGCGCGCCAAGGCCATCGAGCACCGCGAACACCTCGCTGCGCTGATGATCACCTACCCGTCCACCCACGGTGTGTTCGAGGAAGGCATTCGCGACATCTGCGCGATCATCCACGACAACGGCGGTCAGGTGTACATCGACGGTGCCAACATGAACGCCATGGTGGGCCTGTGCGCACCGGGCAAGTTCGGCGGCGACGTCTCCCACCTGAACCTGCACAAAACCTTCTGCATTCCCCACGGCGGTGGCGGCCCGGGCGTTGGCCCGATCGGCGTCAAGTCGCACCTCACGCCCTTCCTGCCAGGCCATGCGGCCATGGCGCGCAAGGAAGGCGCGGTGTGTGCCGCACCGTTCGGCAGCGCAAGCATTTTGCCGATCACCTGGATGTACATCAGCATGATGGGCGGCGCGGGCCTCAAGCGCGCGTCGCAGTTGGCGATCCTGAATGCCAACTACATCTCCCGTCGCCTGGAAGAGCACTACCCGGTGCTGTACACCGGCAGCAACGGCCTGGTCGCGCACGAATGCATCCTCGATCTGCGCCCGCTCAAGGACAGCAGCGGCATCAGCGTGGACGACGTGGCCAAGCGCCTGATCGACTTCGGCTTCCATGCGCCGACCATGTCGTTCCCGGTGGCCGGCACCTTGATGATCGAACCGACCGAAAGTGAATCCAGGGAAGAACTGGACCGCTTCTGCGAGGCCATGATCGCCATTCGCGAAGAGATTCGCGCCGTGGAAAACGGCACCCTGGACAAGGACGACAACCCCCTCAAGAACGCCCCGCATACCGCAGCGGAACTGGTGGGCGAGTGGACGCACCCGTACAGCCGTGAACAGGCGGTGTACCCGGTAGCCTCGCTGATCGAAGGCAAGTACTGGCCGCCGGTGGGCCGGGTCGACAACGTGTTTGGCGATCGCAACCTGGTGTGTGCGTGCCCGTCGATCGAGAGCTACGCGTAACCCGCCTGACTGAAAGGGGTCAAAAAATGTGGGAGGGGCTTGCTCCCTCCCACACTTGACCCAGTCGGCCTCGAAAAATAAGTTTCAGGAGCTGAACATGTCCACCGAAACCCTGTTGAAAACCCCATTGCACGCCCTGCACCTCGAGCTGGGCGCGCGCATGGTGCCCTTCGCCGGCTACGACATGCCGGTGCAATACCCGCTGGGCGTCATGAAAGAGCACCTGCACACCCGTGAACAGGCCGGCCTGTTCGATGTGTCGCACATGGGCCAGATCCGCCTGACCGGCGCCAATGCCGCCAAAGCCCTGGAAACCCTGGTGCCGGTCGACATCATCGACCTGCCGGTAGGCATGCAGCGCTACGCGATGTTTACCAACGAGCAGGGCGGCATTCTCGACGACCTGATGGTGGCCAACCTGGGCAACGACGAACTGTTCCTGGTGGTCAATGCCGCCTGCAAGGACCAGGACCTGGCGCACCTGCGCCAGCACATCGGCGACCAGTGCAGCATCGAACCGTTGTTCGAAGCCCGCGCATTGCTGGCCCTGCAAGGCCCGGCGGCGGTAAAGGTGCTGGCGCGCCTGGCACCGCAAGTCACCCAGATGACGTTCATGCAATTCGCCACCCTGCGCCTGCTGGGTGTGGACTGCTACGTCAGCCGCTCCGGCTATACCGGTGAAGACGGTTTCGAAATTTCCGTACCGGCTGAAAATGCCGAGAGCCTGGCCCGCAGCCTGCTGGCCGAAGCCGAAGTGCAGGCGATCGGCCTGGGTGCGCGCGATTCCCTGCGCCTTGAGGCCGGCCTGTGCCTGTACGGGCATGACATGAACACCGAGACCACCCCAATCGAAGCCAGCCTGCTGTGGGCGATTTCCAAAGCGCGCCGTACCGATGGCGCGCGTGCCGGCGGCTTCCCCGGCGCAGACCGGATCTTCACCCAGCAGCAAACCGGCGTGAGCCGCAAACGCGTCGGCTTGTTGCCCCAGGAGCGCACTCCGGTACGTGAAGGCGCTGAGATCGTCGACGCCGAGGGCGCGGTGATTGGCAGCGTGTGCAGCGGTGGCTTTGGTCCCTCTCTGGGCGGACCGTTGGCGATGGGTTACCTGGACAGCGCCTTTACCGCACTGGATACCGAGGTTTCTGCGCTGGTGCGTGGGAAAAAGGTGCCATTGCGTGTAAGTAAAATGCCATTTGTACCGCAACGTTACTTCCGTGGCTGATAGATCGTTTCCATAAGTAACGCGGCTGCGTTACGTGCACTAAACTGTAACGCAGCCGCCATATAACAGTGCACAAGCGATAGTCTTTGTTATAGGGATTGTCCTATAACAAGTGAGCACGCCTATCGAATAAGCCGGCGTGAATTTATTCACCAAACTGTCATCAGCCCGAGCAAAACCTGGCTTTCTGGCAGGGCTTGTTTTTTCCATATTAGTTGGCGTAGAGTTTGCCCACTGTGTTTGCATGGGTCGCTTGGAACCTGGACCTGGGCAGTAGCTGAAGTAGTAACGCTACAACCCGTTCGACGTCTCTTACTTTCCTGCAACCCAGCCCAGTACTCTTTCGTGTGAAAGAGGCTGTCATTAATTTTTAGCGTCAAAGGAAAGAAGAAAATGGCTGATCGTCAGAGCGGTACCGTCAAGTGGTTCAACGACGAGAAAGGGTTTGGTTTTATCACTCCAGAAAGCGGTCCGGATCTGTTCGTGCATTTCCGCGCTATCCAGGGCAACGGCTTCAAGAGCCTGAAGGAAGGCCAGAAGGTCACCTTCGTGTCAGTGCAAGGCCAAAAAGGCCTGCAGGCTGACGAAGTACAAGCAGAAGGCTGATCCTTCCTGCGACAAAAAGCCCCTGATATGACATCAGGGGCTTTTTTATGGGCGTCATTGCGTAAACTGCACGTTTTCACCAGAGAGCCCTGCCATGCCCAAGCCCCTGTTGCGCCCCCAGGGCGAGTTCCCCGCCGTTGGCCTGGGCCGCCGCCTGGCAGCGATGTTCTATGATTTTCTGTTGTGCACCGCCCTGCTGATCGTCACCGCCTTTATCTACAAGCTGGTGTGGATCGCCTTCGTGGGTGAGGCGAAGATGCGCACACTCACCGAGTCCGGCGCACTGGACGGTGACCCGTTGCTGTCGACGATCCTGCTGTTTGTGCTGTTCGGTTTTTTCGCCAAGTTCTGGACCCATTCCGGGCAGACCCTGGGCATGCAGGTGTGGGGCGTACGCGTGCAGAACGCTGACGGCACGCGCATCAGCCTGTGGCAGGCGCTGTTGCGCTTTGTGGTGTCGATTGCGTCGTGGTTGTGCGTGGGACTGGGGTTTATCTGGTCGCTGTTCGACAAGCAAAAGCGCAGCTGGCATGACATCTATTCGGACACGCAACTGGTACGTATCCCGAAGCAAAAGAAGTAACCACCAGCCAAGTGAAGATCAAAATGTGGGAGGGGGCTTGCCCCCGATGGCGGCCTCTGGGCTGGCCGGGATGCTGGATTGGAACGAGTACATATCCGTTTCTGTGGTAACGGCTGCTATGGGTTCCGCCCTTACGGCGGCTCACTTTTGAAAAGCGCAAAAGTAAGCAAAACGCTCTTGCCCCACCACTCGGCACCTC